>NZ_JBHWIJ010000027.1:36328-47768 GCF_042732255.1 Kitasatospora sp. NPDC059803
GTGTTGTGGAGACCCCCCGCGCGACCCGGCCTCGGGCACTCGCCTCCGTGTGGCTGGGTCGTCAGGGGACCAGTCCTGAGACGACGGCGTACGCGACCCGTTCCGCCTCGTCGACGTGCACGATCTGCTGCACCGCGAACGGCCCTCGGGTGAGCTGTTCGACCAGTTCCCCGTCCTCGTAGCGGTACAGGTGCCCCCAGCCGTCGCGCTGGGAGTACCACAGCGTCTCGCGGCCGCCGGCGAGCACGTGCACGATCGGCTTCTGGGTGATCTCCTGCGCGGCCTCCACCCGCGTGTCGCCGTGCTCCTCGACCAGGGTGCGCACCTCGCCGGTCGCCGGGTCGAGTGCGTGCAGCCGCAGCGTCCGGAGGTCACGGGGCTGATCCAGGTAGTAGACGGCCGTGCTGTCCTTGGCCCACCACGCCTTCTTCAGCGTGACAGGTGACATGTAGGGCAGCAGGAACGGGTCGGTCTTGGCGGGTGTCACGGTCCGGGACGCGACGTCGAAGACGATCCACTCGCCGCAGGTCATCGGCTCGCCGGGGACCGGGTAGTGGTAGCTGCGCAGGCGCGGCCGGCCGCCATCCGGCGGGACGGCTTCGACCAGGTGCATCAGGGCGACATCGCTCTGGTCGGTGCGGTGGGTGAGGATGCGCGCCGAGTCCGGCGACCACAGCAGCGCCGGCGGCATGTCCGCAAGACCGAGCTTGCCGAGCAGGTGGGTGGGGACCGCCGCGTCGGGGTGGGCCGCGTAGCTGCGATCCGCGGTGCCGTCGGCGGTGAGCGCGAACTCCTCGCCCGTCTCGGCCGAACGCACCCACAGGTCGTGGTCGCGGCGGAACGCCGCCCACTTCTTGTCCGGCGAGGCGACTTCCAGCGGTGAGGGTTCGGCGTGCTTCTCGTCCCGCGCGCACCGGTAGTCGGCCAGCCGGCAGGTCCAGCGCGCGCCGAACGCGTCGAACGCGACCGTCCCGTCCGCGAACTCGACCGCCCGGAACGGCAGTGCGTACGGCTGGACCGGCTGGCCGGCGGCGGACGCCAGCGCGGCGGCGAGTCGTTCGGGGTCGAACGCCGGCCCCCGGGTCCCGGCGGCGGGGTCGACCAGCACGAACTCGCCGCCCCGCTCGGTCTCGACCCGGTACCAGAACCTCTCGCCGCCGCCGATCCAGACGGGCTTCGCCTTGGCCCGCAGGGCGAGCCGGGATCGGTTGTGCAGCAGCATCCGCTCAGCTCGGTCGTAGGCGATGGCGGGGAGTGCGTTCATGGACATCCGGCCTCCTGGAATCAGTCTCGATCCAGGAACAGTACAGCGTACGGTACGCTGATGGAACTGCGGTCCCGAACGAATCAGGAACCCCAATGTCATCGCCCAGGCACAAGACAGCGCCCGCTCGCGCACCCCGCGGCACCCTCAGCCCCGAGGCCATCGTCCACGCGGCGATCGAACTGATCGACCGCGACGGACTGGACGCGGTGACCATCCGTCGGCTCGCCGACCACCTCGGCGTCCGCCCGATGTCGCTCTACACGCACTTCCGCGACAAGGACGCGATCCTCCTCGCCGTCACCGCGGAGCTGCTGAGCCGATTCCAGTGGCCCGACCCCGACCTCGACGACGTCGCATGGCTCCGGCAGGTGATGCACGCCTACTTCGAGCTGTTCATCACGCACCCGGCCCTCCTGCAGATCAACACCCCCTCCGACGGAGTCGGCGAGGTCGAGGCCCGCATGTCCGAACAGATCTACGCCCGCCTGGCCCGACTGCAGGTCGACCACCGGACGGCGATCGGCCTGCTGGCCACGCTGATCCGCTTCGTCCTCGGCTGCGCCACGCTCTACCCCGTCCGCCGGGTCTGGGACGAGGACCCGCAGCACTGGGAACGGGTCCGCCAACAGTGGGCCCGCCTCCCGGCCGAGGTGTACCCGGCGATGCACGCCACCACCGTCGACTTCCCGACCTTCACCCAGCGGGACGTCTTCGAGTTCGGCCTCGACGCCATCCTCGCCTCGCTCCCACGATCGCCCTGACGCCCTGACGCCGGCGGCGCTCATGAGCTGCTCTTCCGTGATTGGGAGACACACCGGTCACCGGGCGCTGCCCCGTAATCCCGAAAACACCACACTCACAAGCTCGTTGACATCTCGCATGAGCCGTCAGCGACGCCCGTCACGCTTCGGTACCACTGATGATGGGACAGGGCCTCTTCAGGGCCGGGCCGTTTCACCGCCGGTCTGGTTGGTGGGTCAGCTGGCGGGGGTGCCGACGATGTTGGTGAGGTCGACCGCGGCCCACTGACCGTTCGGCTGGAGGGCGGTGAGGTTGATGTGGCCGCCGTTGAGGGAGCTGCGGGAGTAGACGGCGAGGGTGCCGTCGGAGTCGGTGGTGGCGCTGACAGCGCCGTCGGTGGCAGGTGTGCCGACCAGGTTGGTGAGGTCGTTGGTGGCCCACTGACCGGAGGTGTTCTTGTAGGTGATCTGCAGATGGCCGTTGGCAGCATTGGCACTGACCACACCGACGGTGCCGTTCTTCTGAACGAACGCACTGGGCGCACCACCCGCCGAGATCGGCGTGCCGACGATGTTGGTCAGATCGGCGGCAGCCCAACTTCCGTTCGACTGCAGGGCGGTGATATTCAGATGACCGCCGTCGGTCGAACCACGGGAGTAGATGGCAAGCGTGCCGTCAGGGTCAGTGGTGGCACTGACAGCGCCGTCCGTCACCGGGGTGCCGACCTGGTTGGTGAGGTCGTTGGTGGCCCACTGACCGGAGGTGTTCTTGTAGGTGATCTGCAGATGGCCGTTGGCAGCATTGGCGCTGACCACACCGACAGTGCCGTTCTTCTGGGTGAAGGTCGAGGGTGCGCCACCGGCGGAGATCGGCGTGCCGACGACGTTGGTCAGGTCGACGGTCGCCCAACTGCCGTTCGACTGCAGGGCAGTGAGACTCAGATGACCGCCATCCGTCGAACCACGGGAATAGATGGCAAGCGTGCCGTCAGGGTCCGTCGTGGCACGAACCGCACCCCCGGTGACCGGGGTGCCGACCTGGTTGGTGAGATCGCTGGTGGCCCACTGACCGGAGGTGTTCTTGTAAGTGATCTGCAGATGGCCGTTGGCAGCATTGGCACTGACCACACCGACGGTTCCGTTCTTCTGAACGAACGCGCTGGGCGCTCCACCCGCAGAGACCGGCGTGCCGACGACGTTGGTCAGATCGGCCGTAGCCCAGTTGCCGGCCGCAGACTTGGCAGTCACCTGAACATGGCCCGCGGCGGTACGGGTGAAGGTGTAAGCCGTACCATCAGCACCACTCACCGAACCACCGTCACCCAATGCCGGCACCCACGCCGAACCCGGCGGAGTGGTGGTCGACGGGTACGGGTTGGCGTGGTCGGAGCCCAGGCCCGCCTTCGGACCGCAGCTCGGCCAGGCGCCCTCGCCCTGCCCGGCAAGGACCTTCTCGCCAATCAGGATCTGCTGCTCCTTGGTGGCCTGGTTCGGGTACTGGGCGTACTGGCCGCCGCCGTAGGCGAGCCAGGTGCTCTTCGTGAACTGCAAGCCGCCGTAGTAGCCGTTGCCGGTGTTGATCGACCAGTTGCCGCCGCTCTCGCAGGCGGCGACCTTGTCCCAGGTCGACACGGAGGCGGCCGAGGCCTGCCCGGTCGTGAGGGCGGAGGTTCCCCAGGCGAGGAGGCTGGAGGCGAGCAGGGCGAGGGCGGACGTGCGGCGGGTGCGGGTGGTCACGGTCAACTCCGTTGGCATTGGGGCGGCGCGGTGGCGGGATGGGCGTCGGCCGGGGAAAACCCCCGGCCGACGTCAGGACCGATGGTCAGCCGTCGGTCTGGTTGGGGGGTCAGCTGGTGGGGGTGCCGACGATGTTGGTGAGGTCGACGGTGGCCCAGCTGCCGTTCGACTGCAGGGCGGTGAGGTTGATGTGGCCGCCGTTGAGGGAGCTGCGGGAGTAGATGGCGAGCGTGCCGTCGGGGTCGGTGGTGGCGCTGACAGCGCCGTCGGTGGCGGGTGTGCCGACCAGGTTGGTGAGGTCGTTGGTGGCCCACTGGCCGGAGGTGTTCTTGTAGGTGATCTGCAGATGGCCGTTGGCGGCATTGGCACTGACCACACCGACGGTGCCGTTCTTCTGAACGAACGCGCTGGGCGCTCCGCCCGCCGAGATCGGCGTGCCGACGACGTTGGTGAGATCGACGGTCGCCCAACTGCCGTTCGACTGCAGGGCGGTGAGACTCAGATGACCGCCGTCGGCCGAACCCCGGGAATAGATGGCGAGCGTGCCGTCAGGGTCGGTGGTGGCGCTGACAGCGCCGTCCGTCGCCGGGGTGCCGACCTGGTTGGTGAGGTCGTTGGTGGCCCACTGGCCGGAGGTGTTCTTGTAGGTGATCTGCAGGTGACCGTTGGCGGCATTGGCGCTGACCACACCGACGGTGCCGTTCTTCTGGGTGAAGGTCGAGGGTGCGCCACCGGCGGAGATCGGCGTGCCAACGATGTTGGTCAGGTCGACGGTCGCCCAACTGCCGTTCGACTGCAGGGCGGTGAGACTCAGATGACCGCCGTCGGTCGAACCGCGGGAGTAGATGGCGAGAGTGCCGTCAGGGTCCGTCGTGGCACGAACCGCACCCCCGGTGACCGGGGTGCCGACCTGGTTGGTGAGATCGCTGGTGGCCCACTGACCGGAGGTGTTCTTGTAAGTGATCTGCAGATGGCCGTTGGCAGCATTGGCACTGACCACACCGACGGTGCCGTTCTTCTGAACGAACGCACTGGGCGCACCACCCGCCGAAATCGGAGTGCCCACGACATTCGTGAGGTCAACGCTCGCCCACTTGTCGGTCGGATACCTGGCAGTCCCCTGAAGATGACCGTCAACGCTACGGGTGAACGTGTAAGCCGTACCATCAGCACCACTCACCGAACCACCGTCACCCAACGCCGGCACCCACGCCGAACCCGGCGCCGGGTCGTTGACGACGTTCTTGTAGCGCAGCGCCTTGTAGTCGCCGTTCGGGTGCGAGTCGAGGGACGCGGCGTTGATCGAGATACCGGTCCGGTGCTTCACCGGTGTGCTGCCGAAGGAGTAGTACGAGAAGGTGGTGTGGGCGGCGTCGTCCCACTTCTCGAAGAGGATGACGTGGTCGTAGTACGAGTTCAGGATGTCGCCCGGCATCAGGTCGCTGCGGCTGATCTGGTAGGTGAAGCTGTCCGCGAGGCCCTGCGTGTTGGCGCTGGTGCCGAGGTGCCAGGCCATCGAGACGTAGCCCGAGCAGTCCGTGCGGTAGCCGCGGCCGGAGGAGTCCGGGTACGAGCCGCCCTGGTCGTAGTTGATGTTCTTGCCGTACCAGAACTGGGCGCGGGCGAGGATCTCCGAGCGGGTGATCTGGCCGCCGACCGAGGAGGTCGTCGCCGCGTACGAACTCCCGGCGGTGACGGCCGTGACGACCACGGCACCGGAGGCGGCGATGGCGGCGGCGAGCGTGATGCGCAGCAGCTTGGACGTCTTCGAAGGCATGACGGTGCTCCAGCGGGGAGAGAGGGGTGGGATCGGCCGTGCATGGTGCTCGGCACACACACACCGGGCCGTGACGGCTGCCCTCCAGGAGCAGCGGTCGGTGACACCTGGTCCGGTGTGCTGCCCCGGGCAGGTGCTCCCTGGCGGCGGTCACCAGTCTCACCACAGGTCAGGAGCCTCGAAAGGGCCTTCGGCTGGCCTGAATCGGCCCAGGCCCGTTCCGGCCAGCCCGGACGTTCCGGCGCTCTCCCTCGCCGGACTCGACCCCGCCGGCGGCCTCACCTCGACAGCGCCGGCGGCGCCGCTGGCGCCAACGCCCAGAACGCCTCCGGAGCCCGCGGGGCGACGGCTACGTCCTGATCACCTGGCGACCAGTTCTGCACCAACGGCTCTGTCCCGCCATCGCTGGTGGCGAGGCGGGACAGGTACCGGTGGCAGTCATACGCCCCTGCCCCGGCCTTGCCCCTGCGGCTACGGGGGGTTGCCGAGGTTGCCGGGGAAGGACGTCGGGACCGTGGCTCAGCCGAGCGTCAACGACTTGGCGTGGGTCCGCCAGGCCTCGTCCACCGAGACGGTCTCACCCTTGTAGCTGGGGCTCTCGTAGCCGGTGGCCTGGAATCCGGTGAACAGGTTGAACCAGCAGTTGGCGTACGGGCGCACCGAGTAGACGTGGTCCTGGAGCGGGGCGGGGATGTCGAAGGAGTAGTCGGCGGCGTTCCCGTTGTAGCACGCGTGCGGGCCGGTGAAGGTCACCGATTGGCCCCCGAAGAAGAAGTCCTGGTAGATCGTCCCCAGGACCACCAGGTCGGAGAGGCCGGCCGGGCTGTTCAGCTCCTTCGCGAACGCGCTGTCGCGGGCGGCCTCGGCGGCGGTCGACGGAGCGTCGGCGACCCGCCCGCCGGTGGCATGGCTGATGGCCTCCCGGTAGGTGCCGAAGCACTGCGTCTGGCCGCCCTGCGCGTTCACCACGCAGTGTCGGGTCGAGTCTCCGGCCGTCGTGGGTTGAGCGACGGCCGTGGCCGCGCCGGACAGGGACAGTGCGATCGCCGTCGCCGCGAGGACGGCTCCGATGCGCTTGAGGGAGCGTGCCATGGTTGATCAACTCCTGGGTCGAATACCGGCGCCTTTCGGCCGGTGCACGGCAACCCTCTCAATCGGCTGCACGATTCTGGCATGATCTGATCACTGCTTTATCGTGACGCGCGCTGCCGCGTGCCGGCACGTGACAGCTCAGGTGACACACCCGGGCGCGGAGTGACGCTTCGTCAACACCGGTGCCTCCCAAGGGAGGTGCCTCGGCATCGCCGGTGGGGGGACATGGAGTTCAGGATCCTGGGGTCCCTGGAGGTGTGGGCCGGGGCCGCTCCCGTACGGTTGGGCGGGCGCCGTCAGCGGAGTCTGCTGGCGATGCTCGTGGCGCACTCGAACCGGACCGTCCCGGTCGCCCGACTGGTCGACACGGTCTGGGACCAGGACCCTCCGGCCACGGCGGACCGCCAGATCCGCAACATGGTCGGCCTGCTGCGCCGCATGCTCGGCACGGGGGCGGCCTCCCCCATCGTGACCGACGGCGCGGGCTACCGGCTGGTGGCGGACGACGCCCGGGTGGACCACCGCCTGTTCGCCTCCCGGGTCGCGGCGGCAGCGGACCTGGACGCGGCGCAGGCCGTCCCCCGGTTGCGCGAAGCCCTGGAGCTGTGGCGCGGCCCCGCGCTGGACGGGTTGCCCAGCCTGGTCTTCGCCGCTCTCGCGGCCGGCCTGGAGGAGCAGCGGATGGCCGTGCTGGAGCGGCTCTACGAACTGGAGCTGGAGGCGGGGCGGCACCGCGAGGTCGCCGCGGAACTGACCGGCCTGGTCGCCGATTTCCCGCTCCGTGACCGCCTGGTGCGGCAGCTGCTGACTGCCCTGCACCGCTCGGGCCGACACGGCGACGGGCTGGAGGCCTACCGGCGCCACGCCTCCCGACTCTCCGAGGACCTCGGGCTGGACCCGACACCTGAGGCCCAGGCCCTCCAACGGGCCCTCCTCCTCCCCTGTCCGGCACCGACACCCTCACCGGCACCGACCACCCATCCGGCACCGACCGCCCGTCCGGACCGGACCGCCCCGACCACCGGCGTCGCCCCTGCGGCGCCCCCGGCGGACCCGAGACCCGAGCAACTCCCTTCCGGCCTCTCCGTGTTCGTCGGCCGCGCCCCCGAACTGCTCGTACTGGACCGGGTGCTGGCCACCGGGGAGCCCGGCGCCCGCCAGGCGGCGGCACCGTGCGCCGTGATCACGGGTGCCGCCGGGGTCGGGAAGTCCGTGCTGGCGCTGCACTGGGCCCACCTCACGCGGGAGCGGTTCCCCGACGGACGGCTGTTCGCGGACCTGCGGGGCTGGTCCGCCGCCGGCCCCCGCTCCCCGCACGGGGTGCTGGCGGCGTTCCTGCGCGCGCTGGGCGTGACGGCCGAGTCCATACCGGCTCAGTTGGACGAGGCGTCCGCGCTCTACCGGTCGCTGCTGGCGGAGCGGCGGATGCTCGTCGTCCTCGACGACGCCGCCGGCCCGGAGCACGTCAGGCCACTGCTACCGGGCGGCAGCGGCTGCGCCGTCGTGATCACCAGCCGGGACCGTCTCACCGGACTCGTCGCCCGCGAGGGCGCCCACCGGGTCGCGCTCGACGGCTTCACCCCCGCCGAGGGGCAGGCGCTGCTCGCCCGCATCCTGGGCGCCGACACCGCCGACACCGCCGAGGCGCAGCGGCAGGCCGGCGCCCGGCTGCTCGACGCCTGCGGGCACCTCCCGCTGGCGCTCGGCATCGCCGCGGCCCAGCTACGCGATCGGCCGCAGCGTGATCTCGTCGCCTTCGCCGACGAGTTGGCCTCCTCCACCGACCGCCTGGGCGCTCTGGAGGCCGACGGTGACGACCGCTCCTCCCTGCGATCGGCCTTCGGCCTCTCCTACCAGGCGCTCGACCCCGCCGCCCGCCGCCTGTTCCGCCGGCTCGGCCTGTTCCCGGGGGTGGACATCAGCGCCCCCGTCGCCGCGACCCTGTCCGCGTACGCCGTCGACGAGTGCGACCGGCTCCTCGGCCGCCTGACCACCGCCCACCTGCTCGCCGAGCCCTCACGGGGCCGCTACCGCTTCCACGACCTGCTGAAGCTCTTCGCGGCCGAGCTGGGCGCCCGCGAGGAGAGCCCGGAGGAACAGCGGGAACTACATGAGCGCTGGCACGCGTGGTGCCTGCACCACGCGCACGCCGCTGCCCGGGTGCTGACCCCCGGGCGGCGGAGGGTCCCCCTGGGCTCGCCGCCCGAGGGTCTGCGGGTGGCCGACCTCACCGGCCCCGAACAGGCCACCCGGTGGTGCGACGACCAGCGGGCGAACCTGCTCGCCACCGTCCGCCACGCTCACGAACGCGGGGACGACGAAACGGCCTGGAAACTGCCCGCGCTGCTGTGGAGCTACCTCCACCGCGCTTCGCCGCAGACCGAAGGGGTGGCCCTGGGCCGGACGGCCGTGGCCGCCGCCCGCCGCCTGGGCGACCTGAGCGCCCAGGCACACGGCCTCAACGACCTGGGCCACGTCTGGGGCGCCCTGGGCGAACTCACCCTGTCCCGGCGGACATTCCAGCGGGCCAGGGGCCTCGCCCACAACGCCGGCGACCGGTGCGCCGAAGGCCGGGCCCTGGCCAACCTCGGCGCTTACCACTACTTCACGGGCCACTACGCCGACGCCGGGGAGTACTACGAGCAGGCCCTCGACCTGCTGACGGCCGACGGCCCGGAGACCGATGACTGGACGGCCGACCTCTGCCGTACCAGCCTGGCCCCGACCTACCTGCTCCTGGGCCGCTACCAGGAAGCATCGGACCACGCGAGCCGCGTGCTCGCCCGGCCCAGGGCCCAGCGGAACGGGCCGATGGACTGCTCTCTGCTCAACACCCTGGCCGCGGCGCAGCACGCCCTCGGGCGGCCGGAGGAGGCGGTCGGGCACTACGAACGGTCCCTCGCCGTGAGCAGCCGCCTGACAGGCTATCCCGCCCAGCGGGCCCACGCCTTGGCAGGACTGGCCGCCGCCCACCGGGCACTGGGGCGCGAACAGCGCTCCCGTCAGGCCTGGGACGCCGCGTACGAGATCTACGCGGAGCTGCCGGCGCACCAGCTGACCTCGAACCTGCCGATCCTGGCCGCACTGGGTTTCACTCCGCCCGCCACGACCGACCGGCGACCCTGAGGCGTGTCACGTGCCGGAACGACGTCGGATCCAGGCCGTGGCCAGCACTCCCAGAACCACCAGCAAACCGCCGACCGCGATGCCGACGTGCTCCGCGCTCAGCAGACGGCTGTGCCTGCCCTCGGCCGCGGCGGAGCGCGGAGGAGGGGGGATGGTGGCCCCGGAGCTGGGGGTTTCCGACGCAGACTGGCCGTCCTGAGGACGGTCCGTCGCCTGGGGCGACGGGGAGCCGGACGGGTCGCTCCCGTCGGCAGCTCCACCCCCGTACAGAAGAGCGCCGTCACCGCGGTCGCCGTCACCACGCTCACCGCCGTCGTGCTTGTCGATGCAGTGGGTGGCCGGGAAGGAGAAGACCCGTTCGTGGCGGTCGAACGCCTTCACCACGAAGAGCGGGTGCTCCCTGAAGAAGTCACGGATCTGCCACTCGTACTGGTTGCTGGTCTGGGTGGGATAGTTCACGTCCAAATACGTTGAAGGAGCGAAGTTGTCCCATGGTGCTGCCGGCGACGAGGGCGGGGATGACGTGGACCCCTGGAGAACGAGAGCCTCCGGCCCGTGCCGGCCGTTCTTCAGGATGATTCGGAAGCTCTGGTCGATGAGGATGACACGGCGGGCACTGTGGCAGTCACGCGGGGGATTGTGGTCGTGGTGTCCTCCCTCCCCCACGCCGTCCCCGTCCTGGATCCACAGGGAGCCGAACGCATGCCGCGCGGACGCCTGCGCTGCGACGTCCGCCGACGGGGACGCGAGGGCGATGACCGCGCCCGCCAGCGACGCTGCGACCCGGGGACGACGATTCATCCAACGACCTCCATGGGTGGCGAACGCGCTGGACCGCCTGCTGGGCGACGCATCCGAATCTCAGAAGAAGTTAAGAGGAGTCGACTCGTCACATCGTGAACATCCCGGAGGAGCCTCTTTTTGTCACTCAGCCGCAGCAGTCGGTTGACGACCTGGTCAAGCGCTGGGTCGGGCGGGCTCACGGAGTGCGGGCGGGGTGGGGTGGCAGGGGGAGGCGGAGGAGGAAGCGGGCGCCGGTGGGGGAATCGGCGAGGGTGAGGGTGCCGTGGTGGCGGGTTGCCAGGTCGCGGGCGATGGCGAGGCCGAGTCCGGCGCCGCCGGTGTCGCGGGTGCGGGCCTCGTCGAGGCGGGTGAAGGGGGCGAAGACGCGTTCACGGTCGGGGGCGGGGATGCCGGGGCCGTCGTCCAGGACTTCGAGGACGGCCCAGTGGCCGTCGGGGCCGGGGTCCTCGGTGAGGGTGACGGTGACGCGGTCGGCGGCGTGGCGCAGCGCGTTCTCCAGCAGGTTGCGGAGCAGGCGGTGGAGTTGGGCGGCGTTGCCGGGGACTTCCAGCGGGCGGTCGGCGTGGACGGTGATCCGGCTGGTGCCGTGCGGGAGTTCGGCGGCGACGTCGCGGGCGAGGTCGGTGAGTTCGACCCGGGTGTGGTGGGCCGGTGCGGCGACGGGCGGGCGGGCGAGCAGGAGCAGGTCGTCGGCGAGGTGCTGGAGGCGGACGGTGTCGGCGCGGGCGGCGCGGACGACGGTGGGCCAGTCGGTGCGGTCGGGGTGGGTGAGGGCGACCTCCAGGGAGGTGCGCAGTCCGGCGAGGGGACTGCGCCGGTGGGGGGGGGCGGGCGCGACGGAGCGGCGGGGGGGGGTGTCCGGGGGGTCGAGCTGGTCGTGGGTCTGGTGGGTGGTGG
>NZ_JBHWIJ010000028.1:0-1777 GCF_042732255.1 Kitasatospora sp. NPDC059803
CCGCCCCGCCCCCCCCCGCCCTCCGCGCCCCGCGCCCCCCCCCACGCCCTGGCCGGCGGCGCCCTGGCCCTAATGCGCGGCGCCCCCTCCGCGGCCGTCGGCAACCTGGTCACCAACGGCGGCTTCGACAGCGGGCTGGGCGGCTGGAACTGCGCCGGCGCGGCGACCACCGTCTCCTCCCCGGTCCACTCCGGCACCGGCGCGCTGCAGGCCACCCCGGGCGCCGGCGACACCGCCGAGTGCACCCAGACCATCAGCGTGCTGCCCAACACCAGCTACACGCTGAGCGCCTGGGTCCAGGGCCCGTACGTCTACCTCGGCGCGCGCGGCACCGGCGGCACCGACCCGTCCAGCTGGTCGAACCAGAACAGCTGGAACCAGCTGTCCTCCACCTTCACCACCGGCGCGAACGCCACCAGCGTCACCGTCTACCTGCACGGCTGGTACGGCCAGAGCGCCTACCTCGCCGACGACGTGAGCCTGATCGGCCCCGGCGGCCCGTCCACCCCGAGCCCGACCGCCACCGCCACCCCGTCGCCGACCGCCACGCCCACCGCGACCTCCTCCCCCACCGCGACCGGCACGCCGACGGCCACCGCCACCCCGACCGCGACGCCCACCCAGACCGCCACGCCGACCCCCACGGCCACCGCGACCTCCACCACCCCGCCCGCCACCGGCCTGCCCGCGCACGCCGTCACCGGCTACTGGCAGAACTTCGACAACGGCTCGACCCCGCAGCGCCTCGGCGACGTGCAGAGCGCCTACGACATCATCGCGGTGTCCTTCGCCGACTCCGTGCCCACCCAGACCGGCGCGATCAGCTTCACCCTCGACCCCGGCCTGTCCAAGGCCCTCGGCGGCTACAGCGACGCGCAGTTCCGCGCCGACATCAAGGCCAAGCAGGCGGCCGGCAAGAAGGTCGTCCTCTCCATCGGCGGCCAGAACGGCGCGATCACCGTCGGCGACGCCACCGCCGGCAACAACTTCGCCAACAGCGCCTACGCGATCATCAAGGACTACGGCTTCGACGGCATCGACGTCGACCTGGAGAACGGCGTCCAGGCCGGCCCGCTCGGCAACGCGCTGCACACCCTCCAGGCCAAGGTCGGCCCCGGCTTCATCCTGACCATGGCGCCCGAGACGATCGGGATGTACAGCACCGCCGGCGCCTACTTCCAGCTGGCGCTGAACACCAAGGACATCCTCACCGTCGTCAACACCCAGTTCTACAACTCGGGCGGCATGAACGGCTGCGACGGCAAGGTCTACAACCAGGGCACCATCGACTTCATCACCTCGCAGGTCTGCACCCACATCCAGGGCGGCCTGCGGCCCGACCAGGTCGGCATCGGTGTCCCCGCCTCCGCCAAGGCGGCCGGCGGCGGCTACGTCTCGCCGACCGTGGTGAACAACGCGCTGGACTGCCTGGCCACCGGCAACAACTGCGGCAGCTTCGTCCCGCCGGCCAAGTGGCCGACCATTCGCGGCGCGATGACCTGGTCCACCAACTGGGACGCCAACAACGGCAACGCGTTCTCCAACGCGGTCGGCCCGTTCGTCCACAAGATGCCGTAACCCCCCACCGCCAATCCCCCACCGGCGCGCCGCTCCTTGAGGGTGGGGCCCGCGCGCCGGCGGCGGGGCCCGCCGTACCCGACCCGGTACGGCGGGGGCGCCCCCCGACCCGGCCCGGCGGGCGGCCCGCCGCGCCCCACCCGCCCGGCGCACCCCCCCCCCACCCCGCCCCGCCCGCCCTGCGGGCGGCGGGGCTCCT
>NZ_JBHWIJ010000028.1:1787-16598 GCF_042732255.1 Kitasatospora sp. NPDC059803
ACAGCCTCCCCGACCCGTACGCCCCGATCCAGCCGCTCGACCTGGACACCGCGCCCCCCGGGGTCCGCCCCCCCCCCCGGGCGGGGCCGGTCCGGGCGTCACCGGGCCCGGACGCTACCGGGCCAGCACCGCCAATAGCGCGCCGAGCAGCAGGAACGGTCCGACCGGGAGGTCGAGCCCGCGCACCGGGCGCCGGCGGGCCAGCGCGACGGCGGCCCGCAGGATCGCCCAGAGCCCGGCGAGCACCACCGCGGCGAACAGCCCGCCGACCGCCACCGGCCAGCCGTACCAGCCGAGCAGCCCGCCCAGCGCGAACCCCAGCGGGGAGTCACCCGGGCCCAACGCGCCGATCCAGACCGCCAGTTCGAGCAGCGCCCCGACCGCGAGGGCCACCAGCAGGCAGCGCAGCAGCACGCCAGGGCGCCCCGCCACCAGCGCCGCCACCGACAGCAGGGCGGCCACCCCGCCGGCCAGCGGCAGGGTCAGCCGGTACGGCAGCCGGCGCACCCTGGCGTCGACGAAGCCGAGCACCACGCCGAGCCCGGCCGCCCAGCCCAGCGCCGCGGCCGACGGCCCGTCCGCCGCGTACGCCAGCCCGGCGGCGACCACGGCCGCCACCAGCTCCACCGACCAGGCCCCCGCGCCCAACCGCTCCCGGCAGCCCGGACAGCGCCCGGTGGGCGGCAGCAGCCGCACCTCGCGCCCGCACAACGGGCAGGCACCGCACCAGGGTTCGCCCTCCGGCACGGCGAACCGGGCGACCAGCCCGCGTAGCAGCGGAGCCACCAGAAATCCGGCCAGCACCGCACCGACTGCGGCTACCATCACCGGCGCACCCCCTTTTCGATCAACGCCCGCACGTCCGTGCGGCACCCGGGGACCGGGCGGGGCGCACCGACCACATCATCCAACGGGGGAACGACCATGACGAAGACCCAGTCCATCCGGAGAATCGCGGCCGGCATGCCGGCGGCGGCGCTCGTCCTGGCGCTGTCGGCCTGCGGGCCGGACAACGCCGACCCGGCGGCCGCCCCGAGCGCCCCGGCCGCGCCGCCCACCGGCGCCGCCACGGCTCCCGGCGCCCCAACCGGCGCCCCGACCGGCTCCGCGGCCCCCACCACCCCGGGCGCCCCGGCGGCCCCGACCGCCCCGGCCGGACCGCAGCCGTCCGTCACCGCCGGCGGCAACAACGTCACCCAGGTCAGCTACGACCGCCCGCTGCCGCTCGGCAGCGCCGGCCGCTACGTCGGCAAGAGTTCGGTGGTGGACGCCGCCGCGGTCTCGATCGTCAAGGGCACCGCCGCGGAGATCGCCCCGTTCAACCTCCCGTCGACGACCACCAGCGGCAAGACGCCGTACTACGTCACCGTCTCCTTCACCAACCGCACCGGCGCCCCGCTGGCCGAGGACGCCTACATGATGCGGGTCTGGGTGAAGCCCAAGGACCACTCGGCGGGCGCGCTGCCGGCCGCGACCCTGCAGAAGGCGATCCCGCAGTGCGACACCCGGTCGCTGGTCACGCTCGCGGACGGGCAGTCCGTCAAGCTGTGTGCCGTCTATCTCGTCCCGAACGAGGCCCCGCCCAGCTTCCTCACGTACGGGAACATCCTGGACACCGCGCCCCTGGTTTGGAAGGTCGGCTGACAGCCCCGCCTGCCGATCCAAGGAGGCCGGTCCGGGCGGTCCGGTGCGCGTCCCGGGACGCGCACCGGAGTGCCCGGAGGTGCCCCTAAAGTAGGCAGGCATGCAGGTCATCCAGTCCAGCAAGCTCGCCAATGTCTGCTACGACATCCGCGGCCCGGTACTCGACGAGGCGATGCGGCTGGAGGAACAGGGCCACCGCATCCTCAAGCTCAACACCGGCAACCCCGCCGTCTTCGGCTTCGAGGCGCCGCCGGAGATCCTCCAGGACATCCTGCGCAACCTCTCGACCGCGCACGGGTACGGCGACTCCAAGGGCCTGCTCGCCGCCCGCCGCGCCGTGGTCATGCACTACGAGGACCGCGGCCTGCACGGGCTGAGCGTCGAGGACGTCTTCCTCGGCAACGGCGTCTCCGAGCTGATCCAGCTGGCCATGACCGCCCTGCTGGACGACGGCGACGAGGTGCTCGTCCCGGCGCCCGACTACCCGTTGTGGACCGCCTCGGTCTCGCTGGCCGGCGGCACCGCGGTGCACTACCGCTGCGACGAGCAGGCCGAGTGGTACCCGGACCTCGCCGACATCGAGGCCAAGGTCACCGACCGGACCCGGGCCATCGTGGTGATCAACCCGAACAACCCGACCGGCGCGGTCTACCCGCGCGAGGTGCTGGAGGGCATCGTCGAGATCGCCCGCCGGCACCGGCTGGTGGTCTACGCGGACGAGATCTACGACAAGATCCTCTACGACGACGCCGAGCACATC
This sequence comes from Kitasatospora sp. NPDC059803, assembly GCF_042732255.1. Taxonomy (NCBI): domain Bacteria; kingdom Bacillati; phylum Actinomycetota; class Actinomycetes; order Kitasatosporales; family Streptomycetaceae; genus Kitasatospora; species Kitasatospora sp. NPDC059803. The sequence continues at coordinate 4,192 of NZ_JBHWIJ010000028.1, forward strand.
CCGCTGGCCACCCTGGCGCCCGACCTCTTCTGCGTCACCTTCAACGGCCTGTCCAAGGCGTACCGGGTCGCGGGCTTCCGCTCCGGCTGGATGGTGCTCTCCGGCGACCGGCAGCGGGCCCACAGCTACATCGAGGGCCTGGCCGTGCTGGCCTCGATGCGGCTGTGCGCCAACATGCCCGCCCAGCACGCGGTGGCCGCCGCGCTCGGAGGGCGGCAGTCGATCCGCGACCTGGTGCTGCCCGGCGGGCGGCTGCTCGCCTCGCGCGACGCGGCGTACCGGCTGCTCAACGAGATCCCGGGGGTCAGCTGCGTCAAGCCCAAGGGCGCGCTGTACGCGTTCCCGCGGCTGGACCCGAAGGTCTACAAGATCAAGGACGACGCCCAGATGGTGCTGGACCTGCTGCGCTCCCAGCGCATCCTGCTGGTCCAGGGCACCGGCTTCAACTGGCCCGAGCCGGACCACTTCCGGCTGGTCACGCTGCCCCGGGCGGAGGAGATCACCGACGCGGTGACCCGGATCGGCGACTTCCTGAGCGGCTACACCCAGCCGTAACGCCGGAACAGCTGCACGCAGCCGCAACCGCAGCCGCGACCCCCGCGCCCGGCGCGCGGGGAAAAGCACTACGGCCGGAGTCCCGGCCCGGGCGGTCTCCTTGGTCGGGGAAAGACCGTCCGGGGGAACTCCGGCCGTCCTGTCACTCGGCGGGCGCGCGGTTCGTGCCGCGCGACCGCCTCTCGCTCTGCTGAGGCTCAGGCTCAGCCGAGACGCGCGACGAGGCTCCGGTACTCGTCCCACAGCTCCTTCGGGGTGTGGTCGCCGAACAGCTCCAGGTGGGCCGGCACCAGCGCGGCCTCCTGGCGCCAGATGTCGGCGTCCACGGTGAAGAGCAGGTCGAGGTCCTCCTTGGACAGCTTCAGGTCGCCGAGGTCGAAGCCGTCGACGGTCGGCAGCACGCCGATCGGGGTCTCGACGCCCTCGCCGGTGCCCTCCAGGCGCTCGACGATCCACTTGAGGACGCGGCTGTTCTCGCCGTAGCCCGGCCAGACGAACGCGCCCTCGGCGTTCTTGCGGAACCAGTTGACGTAGTAGATCTTCGGCAGCTTCTCGGCGTCCGCCTGGGCGCCGACCTTCAGCCAGTGGGCGAAGTAGTCGCCCATGTTGTAGCCGCAGAACGGCAGCATCGCGAACGGGTCGCGGCGCAGCTCGCCGACGGTGCCCTCGGCGGCGGCGGTCTTCTCGGACGCGATGTTGGCGCCGAGGAAGACGCCGTGCTGCCAGGTGAAGGACTCGGTCACCAGCGGGACGGCGGTGGCGCGGCGGCCGCCGAACAGGATCGCCGAGATCGGCACGCCCGACTGGTCCTCCCACTCGGGGGCGATGGTCGGGCACTGCGCGGCCGGGACGGCGAAGCGGGCGTTCGGGTGGGCGGCCGGGGTGCCGGACTCGGGGGTCCAGTCGTTGCCGCGCCAGTCGGTGAGGTGCGCCGGGGGCTCCTCGGTCAGGCCCTCCCACCACACGTCGCCATCGTCGGTCAGCGCGACGTTGGTGAAGACCGTGTTGCCCCACAGGGTGTCGATGGCGTTGGCGTTGGTGTCCACGCCGGTGCCGGGGGCGACGCCGAAGAAACCGGCCTCGGGGTTGATCGCGTAGAGCTGGCCGTCGGCGCCGAAGCGCATCCAGGCGATGTCGTCGCCGATCGTCTCGACCTTCCAGCCCGGGACGGTCGGCTGGAGCATGGCCAGGTTGGTCTTGCCACAGGCCGACGGGAAGGCGGCGGCGACGTACTTGACCTCGCCGGACGGCGGGGTGAGCTTCAGGATCAGCATGTGCTCGGCCAGCCAGCCCTCGTCACGGGCCATGGTCGAGGCGATGCGCAGTGCGTAGCACTTCTTGCCGAGCAGGGCGTTGCCGCCGTAGCCGGAGCCGAAGGACCAGATCTCCCGGGTCTCCGGGAAGTGCGAGATGTACTTGGTGCTGTTGCACGGCCACGGCACGTCCGCCTGGCCCTCGGCCAGCGGGGCGCCGACGGTGTGCACGGCCTTGACGAAGTCGCCGTCCTCGCCGAGCTGGTCCAGCACCGCCTTGCCCATGCGGGTCATCACACGCATCGACACGGCGACGTAGGCGGAGTCGGTGATCTCGACGCCGTACGCGGCCAGCGGGGAACCGACCGGGCCCATCGAGAAGGGCACGACGTACATCGTGCGGCCCTTCATCGCGCCGCGGAACAGTCCCTTCTCGCCCTGGAAGACCTCCCGCATCTCGGCCGGGGCCTTCCAGTTGTTGGTCGGACCGGCGTCCTTCTCCTGCTCGGAGCAGATGTAGGTGCGGTCCTCCACGCGCGCCACGTCCGTCGGGTCCGAGGCGGCGTAGTAGGAGTTGGGGCGCTTTTCCTCGTTGAGCTTCTTGAAGGTGCCCTGAGCCACCAGCAGGTCCGCGAGGCGCTGGTACTCCTCGTCGGAGCCGTCGCACCACTCGATGCGGTCCGGCTGGGTGAGCTCGGCGATCTCGTTCACCCACGCGAGCAGGCGCTGGTGGCGGGTGGGCGCGGAGGCGCTGAGAGCAGAGATCTCGTACGACACGATCGCTCCGTTTCACACCATCTCGGCGAGGAGGTGGCGTAGCGGGGGTCTGAGGGTGCTTGCAGCGTAGCTCCGGCTTCGACGCCAAACTGAGGCACAGCGTCGAAATTGACTCATCTTTTACTACAGTAAGTACGATTACCGGCCAGTAATAGGTCGTCCACATCCCGGCCCGGACGCCCCCGCAGGCACCTCGAACACTCCAAAACGTCCAAGAGTGATGATCGCCACTTTCCTACGCGTCAGTAACCTACGGCCCCGTAGGTAGCGGGTAGCATGCTGCGCATGACTGCTGAGCTCGTCGAGAGCACGGAGAACGAGGGCGCGGAGAACGAGGCCTCGGGACGCAAGCCGAAATGGCGCGGCTGGCTGCACGCCGGGATGTTCCCCGCCACCGTCGCCGCCGGGATCGTGCTGATCTGCCTGGCCGACTCCACCCCCGCCAAGATCGCCTGCGCGATCTACTCGATCAGCGCCTGGCTGCTGTTCGGGGTCAGCGCGGTCTACCACCGCTTCGACTGGGGCCCGCGCGGGGACGCCGTGCTGCGGCGGCTGGACCACGCGAACATCTTCCTGATCATCGCGGGCACCTACACGCCGTTCACGATCCTGCTACTCAAGGGCGCCGACCAGCAGGTGCTGCTCTGGGTGGCCTGGGGCGGCGCGCTGGCCGGAATAGCGTTCCGGGTGTTCTGGGTCGGCGCGCCGCGCTGGCTGTACACGCCGGTGTACATCGCGCTCGGCTGGGCCGCCGCCTTCTTCCTGCCGGACTTCCTGCACGCCGGCGGCGTCGCCGTCCTGGTGCTGATGATCGTCGGCGGAGTGCTCTACAGCATCGGCGGCGTGGTGTACGGGCTCAAGCGGCCCAATCCGTCACCGCGCTGGTTCGGCTTCCACGAGGTGTTCCACGCCTTCACCCTGGGCGCGTTCATCGTGCAGTACGTCGGGGTCTCACTGGTGGCGTACAGCGCGGCCGGCTGAACCCGGCGCGCCACGGCGGGCGGCCGCGCGGTCCACGGACCGGGCGACCGCCCGTTCCGCTGTCCAGGGGCGCTCGTACGGCGCCCGGCCCTGCGGGCGGCGCGAGTACGGCGGGTGGTCCGCCGCGCCGGCCTCCGGCCACGGCTCCACCGCCGGCCCGGCGGTGCGGCCACGCGCCTGCCGGGCGTCCAGCGCCTCGCGGGCCCGGCGGCATCGCTCGCAGTGCGCGGCGTCCGGGGTGACGGCCGACGGCCGGTGCCCCCGTGGGGCGGCCGGCCGGTGCAGCGCCCGCCAACGGCGACCCACGTAGACCATGAGCAGCAGCACCTCGACCCCGGCGACGACCAGGACCAGCATCGCCCCGTTGATCAGATAGGCCGCGACCACGGCGAGCGCGGACGCCACCACCACCGCCGCACCCCACACCTGGGCGCTCGACTCCCTACCGGCCATTCGACTCCCCTTTCCCGGCGCCGGGCTCGTGGTCGGCTCCGGCCGCCCCACCCCTTCTCCGCTCTCGGCACGCGTCAGTCAGCACTGACCGATTGCCACATGGTATCTACCGTCCGTCACCCGGAGCTGCCCCCGGGCGGCGAACGACAGATCAACGTTGCGTCAATTCCTTGTGCGGAAGCATTACTTCCAGGACACACCACGCAGCGCGCCCGCTCGGCTACAGGTTGACACGCCGGGGCCGCACGCAGCACGGCGGGGCCCGGCTGTATCAGCCGGACCCCGCCACATGTCTCGCATGGCGTACGTGTCGTGCACGTCGCACACGTCGTGCATGTCGTGCACGTCGTGCATGTCTTACCCGAGAGGCCCTACCCCCGTCGGACACCCGCCCTGCGCCGCACGGCCGCACCCGCGCCCACGAGCGCGGTGACGCCTAGGGCCGCGGCCGCCGTCACGGCCGGCAGCGCCGAACCGCCGCCCGCCGCCCGCTCCTGGTCGGCCGCCAGCTGGTAGCCGCCGCCCTTGCCCTCCCGGTCGTACGCCGAGCCGGGCAGCTTGTCCCCGTACCGCTCGTGCACCAGCTTCTGGTACGCGGCCAGCGACACCCCGCCCGCGCCCACCGAGCGCCGGGCCTCGTCGTCCAGCGGCAGCACCCGGCCGTCGCGCAGCACGTACCAGGCGTTCACCTGCGGCTCGCGGAACGCCGTACCGCCCCCGCCGCCAGCCGCCTTCGCCGCGTAGTCGCTCTCGTCACCACCGGAGGCGATGTTGACCACCCGCCAGGAGTCACCCTGCCGGATCGTCCACACCGAGGCCGTCTGACCGTCCGCCGCGACCACCTTGCTCGCGGTGAACTCGGCCTTCGCCACCGGCGCACCCGGGGCGCCGGCCACGAAACCCGCGTCCAGGGTGTACACCGGCACGGTGTCGCCGGCCAGCCGCGGCGCGGCCGCGCTCGCCGCCTGCGCCTCCTGCGCCGCACCGATGGTCAGCTGCTGGGTCGGCGGGACGCCCTTGCGGGCGAAGAAGTGGCCCACCTTGTCGAGGACGGCCTGGTCCTGGACCACGCCACGAGCGTTCGCCAGGTCCGCGGCGGGCACCGGCACCGGGGCGCCGGCCGGCCCGTCCGCGTGCGCGGCCGGGGCCAGCGCCAGCCCGAGGCCGGCGGCGAGCAGGGCGGTGACGGCGGCCCGACGGGCCTTTCCGAGGTCAGTCATGGTCGCCCTCACGCGCCGATCCGGTACAGGGAGTGGGTCCACGAGAACGTGTTGTTGTTCACGTAGTAGTTGTAGTCCGCCCAGTTGTAGCGGTAGTTGGACGGCCACGGGTCGCCCCAGTACACCCAGTTGCTGCTGGTGTCGTAGCCGTAGACGACGTGCATGTGCCCGCCGCCGGAACTCCACTGGATCCGGGTCTCGATCGGCCGGTTCGCGTCCACCTCGGCCTGCACGGTGCTGTAGCGCAGGTAGCCGGTGATGTACGAACCCGGGTTGATGCCGGCCCAGTCCAGCCCGTTCTGCACATCGGCCAGCGAGGCCTGGCTGTTGGGGCAGCTGGAGTTGGCCGAACGGCCGAACGCGGCGTTGCAGAACTGGTTCTGGCTGTAGTTGTAGCCGAACCAGGTGGCGATGGTGTTCCCGCTCGCCGCCCAGCACCAGTTGGTCTGCTGTTGCTGCTGCATGGTGATGTTGAGCTTCTTGAACGTGCCGGCCAGATCGGCCGTGCTGCCGGGCGCGGCAGCCTGGCGAACCTGCGCCGGGGCGCGGTCCTGGACGGGGGCGAGGTCCTGGGCGGGGGCGGCGAGCGCCGGAGCGGCCGCCACCGCGGTCAGCGCCGGGCCCAGCACGCCGAGGGCGAGCAGCGAGACCGCGCGGCGCAGCCGTATCCGTGGAACTGGCATGGGGGAAATGCCTCCTTGCACAAGCGGAGCGAGGTGCTGTGTGGGGGCGCGGTCCGGATCGCGCCATGAGCATCCCGCCACCCTCGGAGGCCGGTCAACGACCCTAAGGACCACCACAGTTCAGGTGTGAACGACCGGTCACAGGTGTGAACGCCACCCCGAAAACCCCCGCGTGGCACACCAGGGCCGGTGACAAACCGCCGCCCTGATGTGAATATTCACGGTCAAACACGGTCTGCCCGCACCCGTCCCCCAGGAGGCCGTCATCCACCGCACCGACCAGGCCGACCTCACCGCCGCCCTCCGCACCGGCCCCTTCCACCTCGCCCTGCGCACCGCCATCGCCACCCGCGGCCTCACCCTCCACCGCATCCGACGCCACCTCGCCCTGCGCGGCGTCCACGTCGGCCTCACCAGCCTCAGCTACTGGCAACAAGGCCGCCGCCGCCCCGAACGCCCCGAATCCCTCCGCGCCGTCACCGCCCTCGAAGACGTCCTCGACCTCCCCGAACACTCCCTCACCCGCCTGCTCGGCCCCCGCCGCGCCGCCGACACCACCCCCGCCGGCCCGCCCGTACGCCCCTACCGCGACCTCATCTCCCCCGCCACCGCCGTCGACGACCTGCTCGCCACCATCGCCGGCCCCCGCGACACCGGCCTGCACACCATCACCCACATCGAACGCATCCGCCTCGGCCCCGACCGCCAACTCGCCCGCCGCGACTCCCAACACGCCCTCCGCGCCCACCGCGACGGCATCGACCGCTACCTCGCCCTCTACCAGGGCGACCCCGGCAGCGACATCACCCGCGTCGGCGTCCGCGCCGAAGAGAACTGCCGCCCCGGCCGCATCCGCCGCGACCAGACCCACCACCTGCTCGTCGCCGAACTCCTCCTCGACCGCCGCCTACGCGCCGGCGACACCCACCTCCTCGGCTACGGCTTCGACGACACCCCCTCCCCCGACCCCAGCTGCGAATACGTCCGCGGCTTCAACTCCGGCGCCGGCCAGTACGTCCTCCAGATCACCTTCCACCCCGCCGCCCTCCCCGTCCGCTGCCACCGCTTCGCCCTCCACTCCCCGGGCGAAGCCCCCTACGAGACGGAGGAACTGACCCTGGACGGCCACCACTGCGTCCACCTGGTCGCAACGGCACTGCGGCCGTGCCTACTGGGAATCAGGTGGGACTGGGAGTGACGGGGGGCAACGTCAGTGCGACCAGTACGGGTCGTCGACGTCGGGTGCGCCCTCGTGACCGGTCAGGCGGGGGCCGACGGGGCTGGTGCCGTAGTCCTTCTCAGGCTGGTAGCGGACCGTGTCCACCCGAGCGCTCAGATGCACCCCAAGGGTCGATCCATCCGCCGAACTGACCACTGACAGCTTGAAGTACGACTCACCGCGCCCGGGGCACGACAGATCTGTGTAGTGCGTCTCCGCATAGCCGACGGTGGTGTCGTCCTGCCGGCACCGATCACCCCAAAGCTGCTTCATCTGGTCCAGCAACACCGGGGTCGTCACCGGGCCGACCTTCGTCCGGAGCGAGACCGAGGCCATGACACCGGACAGCAGACTCGGTTCGCCGTCCGCGTGCTCCGGCAAGCGGTCCACGACGTAGACACCGCCGAAGTAGGCCACCGGCGGGGTTATCGCACCGATGGCCGTCCGCAAGGTCTCGTCGAGTTGCCCCTTCGCCTCGCGCGGGCTCAGCTGGGGGGCTCCCCGGTCTTTCATGGCCATCGGCCCGTAGCCGTTGTAGAACAGCCCCACCCCGGTGGCCAGCACGGCGACCGCCGCCACTGAACACCCGAGCGCCCGACGCGGCCGCTTCATCGCCCGCCCGTCCGTTTGACGTCCCCGCTGCCTGTGACGATGGCCGCGACGTTGTCCAGCGAGGGCCCGCCGCGGCCCGTCAGGTACTTGGTGTGCGCGTCGATGGGGTTGCCCCTGCTCCAGTCGTCGACGGTGAAGCGGTTCGCGTCGAAGTGCTTGCTCGCCGGGTCCCGCCCGTACCAGCGTTCGTCCGGGTCGATGCCGAACTTGGACGGAACGTGCGTCACGACGTCGTTGTCGGCCGCGCCGACCCAGACGTGGCCGGGTGGCAGCTTGAGGTCGGAGGCCTTGTCCACTCCTACGCCCGGGCTGCCGAGGAAGACCACGTCGTCCGGAGGCGCGTAGTGCGACCCGGGCTGGGTGGCGAGCTTGGTGGCCTGGCCCACCAGGTACGAGCCGTAGCTGTGTCCGACCGCAGTGATGTGCGGCTGCTGGGCGCCCTCGTGGTTCGCCCGCACTCCGCTCAGGAACTTCGCGTACGCCGGAGCGCCGTCCTTGCCCGCCTTGGTCGAGGCGGCTCCCAGGTCGGCTCCCGGCGGGTCGTACCCGAGCCAGACGATCGAGGCGACCGAATGGCCTGCCGGAGCCTTCTTGCTCGCGCTGCGATAGAGGCTCAGCGCGTTCTCCGCCTCGTTGGTGCCGTCGTGGACGTTCCCTGCCACCCCCAGGCTGCCGGTGTCGGTGGTGATCCCCGGCACGTAGGCGGAGATGTCGGTGGCGGTGTCCGGGTTCCCGTACGAGAGGACCACGCGGCCCTTTCCCTCGCCGCCGAGGCCGAGCAGATAGATCGGCGGATCTCCCTTGCTCTCCGCGAGGCGGGCGGCGACGGGTCCGTAGCGGGCGAGAACAGCCTTCTCGCTGGAGTCCAGCGGCAGGCCCGCCTCCGCCTTGTCGCCGGCGGATTTCATGAGGGCCCTCAGGTGCGCCTGGTTCACCTGGTCCCGTACCTCTGCCGGCACCCCGTCGAGGTTGCCGAGCGTCTCCGGGTGGTGGCTGAGGAACCACTGCTGCCCGTCCGCTCCGAGACCCTTCCACCAGGCGTTGACGTCCGTCGGGGTGGCGTCCTTGCCCGGTATGTTCAGCTTCCAGAGCGGATTGGCCGCCTCGCCGAACTGCAGCAGGTAGACGTCCGCGCTCGCTGTCCTGGCGTCCAGGCCGCTCTTGTCGGTGGCGTGGCCCGTGTACTTCTTGAGTTCTTCGGCCAGCCCCTGGTCGACCCGGGTGGCCTCCGACAGCGCCGCGCCGATCCGCTTGGAGATCTCCTCGGCGGCCGCTTTCTGCTTGGCCTCCCAGTCCGTGCTCTGGAAGGGACTGCTCGCCGGGGGCCAGCTCACCGACCCGCTGTCGTCGACCGACATGCCCTTGGTCTGGGCGTCGACGAGCGCCTTGCGGAGCTTGCCCTGGGCGAGCGTGAGGGAGTCGGCGCAGTCCCGCACCTCGGCGCCGATGCAGTGCAGTTCGGTCGCCGCCGCACCCAGCTTGTCGGTGATGCCGTCCAGGACCGGAATCGCGGCGGCGGCCGCCGGTCCGCTCCACCCGGACCCGTGGACCCGGTCCGCGGTGCCGCTCTTCCAGTCGGCGGCGTGCTGGCCGTACGCCTTGCACAACGCGTCGTAGGCGTCCGCCACCGCGTACAAGTCCGCCAGCTTGGCGTTCTTCAGGCTTGCGAGGTCCATCCCCCAGTCCCCCCGTTACCCATAGGTGCCCCCGGAGCACTCAGGGATACCATAACTCCCGCTATCGATACGGAGATCGGGGGACATCGTGCCGAGCGACCCAGGATTCACCGTCAAACCGGGCGAGTTGACCGCGGCCGGGAACGGCGCGCTGACCGTCGCCGGGAAAGTGCCCGACGAGACCGCGAAGTTGGCCGAGCCGAGCGCCAAGGCGGCCGGGAGTCTGGCGGGTTGGCAGAGCGGGGCGGCATTGCAGGGGTGCGGTGCGGCCTGGAAGGCGCTGTTGGACGGCCTGGCCGGTGACATGAAGTCGGCCGGCGGCAATCTGCTGACCTGCGCGCAGACGTATGTGAACGCGGACCATCTGCCGGCACCCGTCGCGACCTCGGACGCCGACCCCTTCAACACGAAGGTGGTCGGCGGCCGCCCGGTCGACTACGCGTGACTTCCGTCCTGCGTCGTGAAGTCCAGGGTCAGGCAGTCCTCGACCGGCCGGTAGCCGATCTGCTGGTAGATGGAGTTGCTGGTCGGGTTGGCGAGGTCGGTGTAGAGCAGGACCTCGGCCGCCCCCTGGGCGAGGGCGTGGGCGGAGGCGGCGGCGGTGACGGCGCTGGCGTAGCCGCGTCCGCGCTGGTCGGTCGGGGTGTAGACGGGGCCGATGCGGGACATGCCGGCGATCACCGGGCTGCTGCCGGCCAGGGCGACGGGGCGGCGGCCGTCCTCCCACAGGTGGAGGCCGCCGGTGGCGATCCGGTCGTCGACGGCCTGGGGGATGTTGGGCAGGTCGACCCCGGCTTCGACGAGGAACTCCTCGTACCAGCGGATCGCCAGTTCGCGGTCGGCCGGTGTGGCGGGTCGGTGGTGGCCGGCGGGCGGGCGGGGCGGGTCGGTCAACTCGCCGAGCCGGTAGAGCCGTTCGTTGAAGCGGACGGACTGGTCGGCGCCGGTGGCGGCGGTCCAGGCCGCGGCGAAGGCCCGGACCGCGTCCGCACCTCCGCCGACGCCGGACACCTCGGTGAACTCGCTCCCGGCGGCGGCCAGTTCGACCGCCAGCTCGGCTGCCGCCGCCGGTGTGCAGGAGAGCCGGGGGCTGAACGGCGGCGTCTGGAGGAAGGCTCCTTCGACCGGGCCGCCGTCCGCCGGGTGCCACCAGCCGAAGACCGGTGGCCGCTGCCCGAACACGTCCAGGCCGCGTTCGGCCAGCCGGTGGACGACCGTGAGCAGGACGGTGCTCTCGGCCGGGCGGGCGGCGAGGAATTCTTCCGCGTGGCGCCGGAAGTCGTCGAACGAGCTGCTCAAGATCCAGGTCATGGCCCATTCTGGCCCGGCCGCGCCCCTCCCACCAGCGGATTATTCGACGACGACGCCCAGCCGCTCGCCGAGGACTGCCGGGTCGGTGGTCGGCGCTTCGCAGGCGAAGTGCCGGCAGACGTAGGCGGCGGGCGCTCCGCCGACCAGCGGCCGGTCCGCCAGCAGCGGCACCTCCGCGCCACCGTCCTCCGCTGAACCATCCGCCGGGCTCTCCACCGGGCGCGCCGCCGAACCATCCGCCGGACCCGCCGGCGAGCCCACCGCGACGACCGCCCCGGGCGCGGTGCCGAGCAGCGCGGCCCGGCGCAGTGCGGCGGTGGCCGGGTCGTCGGCCGGGCCGACGACGGCGACTTCGCGCGGCCCGTCGAGCAGCGCCTCGGCGACGGCGAGGCCCCAGCCGATGAACCGGGGGGCCCGGGACGCGAGCGAGCCGACGATGCCGAGGGCCCGTTCGGCGGCCGTCCGGTGCCGGTCGGAGCCGGTGTAGGCGGCGTAGGTGAGCAGGGCGCCGGCGGCGGCGGTCCAGCCGGACGGGGTGGCGTTGTCGGTGGGGTCCTGGGGGCGCCGGATGAGTTCCTCGGCGTCGTCGGCGGTGTCGTAGAGCGCGCCGGAGGCCTCGTCGGTGAAGTGCTTGAGCACGGTGTCGAGGAGTCCGCCGGCCAGTTGCAGCCAGGCGGCGTCGCCGGTGACGGCGTACAGGGCCAGGAAGCCCTCGGCGGTGTCGGCGTAGTCCTCCAGGACGCCCGCGTTGGCGCCGGCCCGGCCGTCGCGGGATGTGCGCAGCAGCCGGCCGTCGGGGGTGAGGTGGACGGCGAGCAGCAGGTCGGCGGCGCGTTCGGCGGCCTCGACGAGGTCGGGGCGCTCCAGGAGAGCGCCGGTCTCGGCGAGGGCGGCGATGGCGAGGCCGTTCCAGGCGGCGACGACCTTGTCGTCGCGGGCGGGGGCGGGCCGCCGGGTGCGGGCCTCGAACAGCCGGGCCCGGATGGTCTCGTACTCGGCGAAGTCCTCGGGATCGGCGAGGAGTTGGAGGACGGAAGTGCCGTGTTCGAAGGTGCCGCCGGCGGTGACGGTGAACAGCCGGGCGGCGGTGGCCGCGTCGGCGGGGCCGAGCAGGTCGACCAACTGGCCTGGCTCCCACACGTAGTAGGCGCCTTCGGTGGACTTCCCGGTCTCCTCGTCGAGGCTGTCGGCGTCCAGCGCGGATGCGAACGCGCCTTCGGGGGTGCGCAGTTCGCGCAGCAGGAAGTCGGCGGTGGTCAGCGCGGTCCGGCGGGCCAGCGGGGAGCCGGTGGACCGCCACAGGTGCAGGTAGGCGCGCAGCAGCAGGGCGTTGTCGTACAGCATTTTCTCGAAGTGCGGCACGACCCAGCCGGCGTCGACCGCGTACCGGGCGAAGCCGCCGCCGAGTTGGTCGTGGATGCCGCCTCGGGCCATCGCCTCGCCGGTGCGGACGGCCATCTCCAGGGCCGCCTCGGAGCCGGTGCGGGCGTGGTGGCGCAGCAGGAACTCGACGACCATGGCCGGCGGGAACTTGGGCGCGCCCCCGAAGCCGCCGTGGCGGGCGGGGCCAACCCGGGGGGGGGGGGCCAGCGCCGGGTGGGGGGCGGGGCCGGGGGGGGGGGGGTGGGCGCCGCGCGGGGGTTCCGCGGCCCGCTCGGCGGGGGCGG
>NZ_JBHWIJ010000028.1:16608-47609 GCF_042732255.1 Kitasatospora sp. NPDC059803
GGCGGGGGGGCCCCCCCCCGCACCCCGGGGGGCGGGCGGTCCCACTCCCGGCTGAGGGTGACCAGCGCCTGGTGCAGGTCGGCGCCGGCGGGCGGGTGGTGGGCACCGGCCGAGTAGACGGCGGCACGCTCGGCGAGGTCGGCCCGGATCCGCCCGGCGACCTCCGCGACCTCCTGCCGCCGGCCCCGCCAGGCGGCGTCGACGCCTTCCAGCACCTGCCGGAAGGACGGCATCCCGTGCCGGGGCTCGGGCGGGAAGTAGGTGCCGAAGTAGAACGGCTCCTTGTCGGGCGTGAGGAACACCGTCATCGGCCAGCCGCCCTGCCCGGTGGCGGCCTGCACGGCCTCCATGTAGACGGCGTCGACGTCGGGCCGCTCCTCCCGGTCCACCTTGACGGCGACGAACCGCTCGTTCAGGTAACCGGCGACCCCGGCATCCTCGAAGCTCTCGTGGGCCATCACATGACACCAGTGACAGGCGGCGTACCCCACACTCAGCAGCACCGGCACCCCGCGGCGCTCCGCCTCCGCGAACGCCTCCGGCCCCCAGGGCCACCAGTCGACCGGGTTCTCGGCATGCTGCAGCAGGTACGGCGAGGTCGCGTCCGCGAGACGGTTCGGCATGCCCCCCATCCTCGCGCATCGGGGGCCGGGCACCGGGACGCCGGCTGCGGCGAGCCGGGCCCCGCGCGCGCCCGCGCGCTACTCCTTGGGGGCTTCCGGCTCCTCCGCGAAGTCGACCTTCTTGAACTGCCGGTTCATGGACTTGGCCAGGAACCAGGTGGCCACGCCGAGGGCGGCGAAGACGACGAAGCCGAGGAGTCCGGGGGTGACCTTGGCGTCGTCGACGGCGAGGTCGGCGGCGAGGTTGACGAGGTTCACGGGGGCGCTCATATCTCTATGGTGGCCCCGCTCACGGGGCGCCGGGCCATCGGGGGGTGGTTCAGTCGCGCGTGTCGGCGGCCTCGACGGCCAGGGTGGGGGTGCGCAGGCCGGCGAACAGGTCGTCCTCCGGCAGGTCCACGTCGATCAGGGTACGGGCGAGTTCGTAGTCCTCGGTGGGCCAGACCTCGCGCTGGACGTCCAGCGGGACGCGGAACCACGGCCCGTCGGGGTCGATCTGGGTGGCGTGGGCGATCAGGGCGCGGTCGCGGGTCTCGAACCAGTCGCCGCAGCTCACCCGGGTGGTGATCTCGCGCTCCTGGCGGCCGCTCTTCTCCCAGCCCGCGATCCACTCGCCGTATGGCGAGTCGTGGCCGTGCTCGGTGAGGTACTGGTGCAGGGCGCGGATGCGGCCCATCGGGAAGCCGTGGTTGTAGTAGACCTTCAGCGGCTGCCAGGGCTCGCCGGCCCCCGGGTAGGCGTCCGGGTCGCCGGCGGCGTCGAAGGCCAGCATGGTGATCTTGTGGGTCATGATGTGGTCGGGGTGCGGGTAGCCGCCGTTCTCGTCGTAGGTCGTGATGACCTGCGGCTTGAACTCCCGGATCAGCCGGACCAGCGGTTCGGCCGCCTCCTTCACGTCCTCCAGGGCGAAGCAGCCCTCGGGCAGCGGGGGCAGCGGGTCGCCCTCGGGCAGGCCGGAGTCGACGAAGCCGAGCCAGGCCTGCTTGACGCCCAGGATCGCCCGGGCCTCGTCCATCTCCTTGCGGCGCACCTCGTGGATGTTCTCCTCGATGTACGGGTCCCCCTGGAGCTTGGGGTTGAGAACCGACCCGCGTTCGCCCCCGGTGCAGGTGGCCACGAGCACGTCCACTCCCTGCTCGACGTACATGGCCATGGTGGCCGCGCCCTTGCTGGACTCGTCGTCCGGGTGGGCGTGCACCGCCATCAGTCGCAACTGCTCAGTCAACGCCTTGCGTTCCTTCCACATATCGGGCGTTCCGCGAAGTCCGGTCCGCCCACCGTACGAGCCGCTCACGTCGGGGCCGCGTCGCCGCGGGACCGGCCGCGGACGTACCCCGGCCCGGTCGAGCCCCGCCCCCGCCGGACCGGCCGCGGGCGTGCCCCTCCTATAGTGACGGACTGGAGGAGCGTCGCATTCCCCCGCACCACCCGCGCGGCCCCTCCCGTCAGGAGAGGACTGGGTCCGATGAACGCGAGCACCACCACCCCGCAGCTGCCCGAGGGGCGCTACGGCCGGCGCGGCGACCGCGATTCGGACCGCCGCCTGAAGGTGGCCGGCGCGGTCTGCGGCGTGCTGGGCCTGGGCCTGGTGGCCTGGCTGGGCGGCTCCTACCTGCTGCGCGAGACCACGATCAACGGCTCGGTGCCGACCTTCCAGGCGGTCTCGGACTCCGAGGTCGAGCTGCACCTGGCGGTGCGCAAGAGCGGCGGGACGGCCGGCAGCTGCACGGTCCGCTCGCAGGGGTCGGACGGCTCGGTGGTCGGGGTGGCCGACTTCCCGGTGCCGGCCGACGGCTCCAGCTACGACGCCGTGGTCACGCTGCGGACCACCGCCCGCGGCACCACCGCCGAACTGCTGGGCTGCACGCCGGCGAAGAAGTAGGCCTGCGAAGAAGCGCGAAGGAGTCCGTCCGGCCGCCTGCGCAGGCGGCCCGCCCGCCGAGTCGCACCGGCACCGCGCCCCGCTCACCGGTACTCTGCCGGGCACCACCGGTACTCTGCCGGACACCGGCGCATAACCGATCGGGAGAACGGGCATCCGTAGGAAGTCCCGCACCCGGCCCGGCACGCACCACCGCCGTACACCGTGGCGCATTCGCTGTACACCGTGGCGCAACGCCGACGTCAATGGCGCGCAAACGACCCTTCTGCTTGTCGGCAGGACTTGTTAGGCTCGTGGTTTCGCCCCTTCCGCACCGGATGGTACGGGAGCGGGCGTTGCTTTGTAGTTACGACCGATATCACCACCAACCCTGCTGACGACTCACACCCGCAGCACAGCCCCAGCACCTACGAGGAGCACCCGTGACCCAGACCAGTGAGAACGTGACCTGGCTCACTCAGGCCGGCTACGACCAGCTGAAGGCCGAGCTGGATCACCTGACCGGGCCCTGGCGCATCGAGATCGCCCAGAAGATCGAGGCGGCGCGCGAGGAGGGGGACCTCAAGGAGAACGCCGGCTATCACGCGGCCAAGGAGGAGCAGGGCAAGTACGAGCTGCGCATCCGCCAGCTGACCCAGCTGCTGGAGCGTGCCAAGGTCGGCGAGGCGCCGGCCGACTCGGGTGTGGTGGCCCCGGGCATGGTCGTCACGGTCGCCTTCGACGGCGACGAGGACGACACCATGGAGTTCCTGCTCGCCTCGCGCGAGGTCGCCGGCTCCGACACCATGGACGTCTACTCGCCGCAGTCGCCGCTGGGCCGCGCGATCGACGGCAAGCAGATCGGCGACGAGGCGACCTACGAGCTGCCGAACGGCAAGCCCGCCATGGTGAAGATCGTCAAGGTCGTGCCGCACGCCGGCTGACCAAGCCTGATCCGGTCTGATCTGGCCTGACCAGACCTGACCGACCGACGAGGGCGGCCGCGGAGTCCAGGGACTCTGCGGCCGCCCTCGCGGCGTACCGGGCGCGGTTCAGCCCACGGCCGAGCGGTACTTGCGCACCGACAGCCAGGAGAACACCGCGGTGATCAGCACCGACCACAGCACCGACACCAGCGCGGCGTGCTGCATCGGCCAGGTGGCGTCCACCGGGCCGACCTGGTTGCCGAACAGGTCTCGGCAGGCCTGCACGGTGGCGCTGAACGGGTTCCAGTACGCGACCGTCTGCAGCCAGCCCGGCATCGAGCTGACCGGCACGAAGGCGTTGGAGACGAAGGTCAGCGGGAACAGCCAGATCAGGCCGGCCGAGGTGGCCGCCTCGGGGCTGCGCACCGAGAGGCCGATCAGCGCGCCGATCCAGGAGAACGCGTAGCCGAGCAGGAGCAGCAGGCCGAAGGCGCCGAGCGCGTTGAGCACGCCGTCGTGGATCCGCCAGCCGACCAGCAGCGCGACCAGGGCCAGCACGATCACGGTGAACGCGGTCTGGCACAGGTCGGCGAGGGTGCGGCCGACCAGCACCGCCGAGCGGGCCATCGGCAGCGAGCGGAAGCGGTCCACCAGGCCCTTGGTCATGTCCTCCGCGATCCCGGCGGAGGCGCCGGCGACGGCGAAGGTGACGGTCTGGGCGAAGATGCCGGCCATCAGGAACTGGATGTACGAGTCGGAGCTGGAGCTCGCCCCGGGGATCTTGATCGCCCCGCCCATCACGTACGAGAACAGCAGCACGAACATGACCGGCTGCATCAGCCCGAAGACCACGATCTCGGGGATCCTGGTCATCCGGCGCAGGTTGCGCTTGGCGACCACCCAGGAGTCGTGCAGGGTGGCGGCGATGCCGCGGCGCTGCCTGGGCATCGCCTCGCCGATGGCGTGCTCGGTGGCGGTGCTCATCTCAGCGCTCCGTTCCGGCCGCGACGGCCTGCTTGTCCGGTCCCTGGCCGTCGGAGCCGTCCGGCCCCTCGGCGGACGGCCCCTCGGCGGGCGGCCCCTCGGCGGGCGGCCCGCCCTTGCTCCGGCCGCCCCGGCCGCGGCCGCCGGAGCCGTTCTCCTCCTCCACCGTCTCGGCGACGTGGCCGGTGAGGGTGAGGAACACGTCGTCCAGGGTCGGGCGGCGCAGGCCGATGTCGTCGATCTCGATGCCGCGGGCGTCGAGTTCGCGGATGACGTCGGCGAGCACCCGGGCGCCGCCGCTGACCGGCACGGTGATCCGGCGGGTGTTCTTCTCCACCGCCGGCTCGCCCAGCGCGTACCCGGACAGCGCCGCGACCGCGTCGGCGACCAGGCCCGGCTCGTGCACCACGACCTCTATCCGCTCGCCGCCGATCTGGGCCTTGAGCTGGTCGGCGGTGCCGCGGGCGATCACCCGGCCGTGGTCGACGACGGCGATGTCGTGCGCCAGCCGGTCGGCCTCCTCCAGGTACTGGGTGGTGAGCAGCAGCGTGGTGCCCTGCTCGACCAGGGTCTCGATGACCTCCCAGAGCGCGAGCCGGTTGCGCGGGTCGAGGCCGGTGGTCGGCTCGTCGAGGAACATCACCGGCGGCCGGACGACCAGCGCGGCGGCGAGGTCGAGGCGGCGGCGCATGCCGCCGGAGTAGGTCTTGGCGGTGCGGTCCTTGGCCTCGGTGAGGTTGAACCACTCCAGCAGCTCCAGCGCCCTCACCTTCGCCTGACGGGCGCTCATCTGGTAGAGCTCGCCGACCATCTGGAGGTTCTCGAAGCCGGTGAGGTACTCGTCGACCGCCGCGTACTGGCCGGACAGGCCGATCAGGCTGCGGACCTTGTTGGGGTGCTTGAGCACGTCGACGCCAGCGACCACCGCGCGGCCCGAGTCGGGGCGCAGCAGGGTGGTGAGGACCCGCACGGTGGTGGTCTTGCCGGCGCCGTTCGGGCCGAGCAGCCCGAGCACCGTGCCCTCGGGGACGTCGAGGCTGACGCCGTCCAGGGCTCGTACGTCGCCGAAGGTCTTGACCAGGTTCTCGGCTTGGATGGCTGGCGCCATGGCCTGCCTCATCTCCTCGGACGAATATGGGCGATCTGTCACACTCTGCCCCTTTTTCGGGCATGCGGGCGACTCGGTTTTCGCCTACCAGAACACAGAACGCGATGTATCGCGAGTCTGGCAGCACGCGATATATCGCGTCAAGGCACAGGGCTCCGCCATCGTGACAGGGACCACTGACATCCACCGAGATCCACCGACGCCCGCCCCGCACCGTCCGGCGCCCGAGACACCCGGCCCCCCAAGCGCCTGAGGCGCCTTCCGAACTCAGCTGGAAACGACGTACCCCGCGTCCCGCAGCTCGCCGACCACGGCCGCACAGTGCTCCGGCCCCTTGGTCTCCAGGTGCAGGTCCACCTCGACCTCGGTCAGCCCCAGCCGCGGGTCGATCCGCACGTGCGCGACGTCCAGCACGTTGGCGTCCAGCCTGGTCAGCACCCCCAGCAGGTCGGCCAGCGAGCCCGGCTTGTCCGCCAACCGCACCCGCAGCGACAGGTACCGGCCGGCCGCCGCCAGCCCGTGCCGCAGCACCCGCTGCATCAGCTGCGGGTCGATGTTGCCGCCGGACAGCACGGCCACCACCGGCCCCTCGAAGGAGTCCGGCTGCTCCAGCAGCGCCGCGATCGGGGCCGCCCCGGCCGGTTCGACCACCAGTTTCAACCGCTCCAGGCCGAGCAGCAGGGCCCGCGACAGCGCGTCCTCGGAGACCGTCCGGACGCCGTCCGCCAGCGAGTTGATCACCTCGAACGGGATGTCCCCGGGCCGGCCGACCATGATCCCGTCGGCCATCGTGGCGTAGTGCTCCAGTGACACCGGCCGCCCGGCCGCCAGCGAGGGCGGGTACGCGGCCGCGCCCGCCGCCTGCACCCCCACCACCCGGACGTCCGGCCGCAGCGGCTTGACCGCCGCCGCGATCCCGGCCAGCAGGCCGCCGCCGCCCACCCCGACCAGGATGGTCCGCACCTCGGGGCACTGCTCCAGGATCTCCAGTCCGACGGTGGCCTGGCCGGTGACCACGTCCCAGTGGTCGAAGGGGTGGATGAACACCGCGCCGGTCGCCTCCGAGTACCGCTGCGCGGCCTGCAACGCCTCGTCCACCGTGGCGCCGTGCAACCGCACCTGCGCGCCGTACTCCCGGGTCGCCGCGACCTTGGGCAGCGGCGCCGCGACCGGCATGAACACGGTCGAGTGCACCCCCAGCAGCGCGGCCGCCAGCGCCACCCCCTGCGCGTGGTTGCCCGCGCTCGCCGCCACCACCCCGCCGGCCCGCTGCACCGGCGAGAGCCCGGCGATCCGCACGTACGCGCCGCGCAGCTTGAACGAACCGGTGCGCTGGAGGTTCTCGCACTTCAGGTGGACCGGCGCGCCGATCAGCCCGGACAGGTACCGGCTGCCCTCCATCGGCGTCACCCGGGCGATTCCGGCGAGCATCTTCTGGGCGCCGCGGACGTCGTCGAGGGTGACCGGCCAGTTGTGCATAACGCCAGCCTACGGTGGTCGACACCGGCAATCCGGGATGTCGGGGCTGTTCCCGGGCCCGCTCCGCCCGCGTACGCTGCTGCTTCTGAGCCTCCCTCACCGCACGACGATCGTGAGCCGCGATGACGACGACCTCGCCCCAGGCCACCGACCGCACCGACCCCGTGCACGCCCGACTCCAGTACCAGCTGGCGGTGTTCGCCCGTCGGATGGACCAGGTCCGGACCACCGGCGGCGGTCTCGGCGCGCTGGACCGGGCCGCCTACCTGCTGCTCGACCGCCTGGAGCGGCACGGGCCCGCCAACGTCAAGGCGCTGGCCGAGTCGCGGGGGGGGGGCGCCCCCCGCCGCGCGCCGCGCGAGCACCGCCGGGGAATCCGGCGTCGGGGTGTCCGGCGGCGGGTCACCGAATCCGGCGTCGGCCAGGGTGACGGGCCGTCGGAGCCGACGACCCAGCGCCGCGCAGACGAGGTGGGGGGCGGGCTTGCGGGGAACAGCTCCGGTGAGCCACTGGTGCACCGAGGCGCGCCCGTAGGCCCGGGCCCATCCGGATTCGGCGCCGATCTGATTGACGGCCCGGGCCAGTTGCTCTCCGGTCCATCGGGCTTCTTTGAGGAGTTCGCGAAGGCGGGCGTTCGGCACACGGCGGACGGCCATGTCTCTCCCGGCGGGTCGTCGACGCCGCGCTCACGGCGGCCCGGTCCGGCCTCCGCGGTACGCGGTCGCGCTGCGCACATCCCGCCATGCTATCCGCTCGCGGTGCCGCCGGGATACCCGAATGGGATTCCCAACTCGTTGTAATTCCTTGAAAGTTGACGCCCGGAAAAGCTTGACGGGCCGGCCGTCGAAAAGCGTCCGCGAGGGCGGCCGCAGACTCCACCATCGGTGATGTCGGGGCGTTTCCTTCGAACGTGCCCCAGGGTGGAGGCGGAATCCGTGATGTCCGGCCCGCAGCGTCCGCAGAGTCCCACGGCCACCGGAAAGTTCGTTCACATGTTCCCCGGGCAGGGGGATTTCAGTCTGACTCCGCTGTTGCGGACGCTTCCCCGCGTCGGGTCGCTGGCACGCGCGGTCGCCGAGGTCTTCGAGGAGGCCGACGTGGTCGCCGCCGAGTTCGGGGTGGCGCCGATCGGCCCCCGTCTGACAGGTGGCTCCCGTTCGGGTGGCAGCTCCCGACTGACCGGCGGCTCCCCGCTCAGCGCCGGCGCGCTGGCCGCCGAGCCGCCCGGGACCGTACAACTCGCGCTGTTCGGTGTGTCCCTGGCGGTGCACCGCGCACTCGAAGCCGACGGCTGCCGGGCGCACCGCCTCCTGGCGGTCAGCTTCGGCGAGATCCCCGCGCTGACCGCGGCCGGATGCTGCTCGGTCGCCGACGGGGCCCGGCTGGCCTGCCGGCTCGGGCAGTTGCTGACCGGCCACGGCGGCGGCATGACACTGCTGGGCGCGGGCCCGGCCACAGCCCGCCGACTGCTCGCGGCGGCCGGGCCGGGCACGGGCGTGGTGGTGGCCTGTGTCAACCACGGCGGGGAGACGGTGGTCTCCGGCCCGCTCGACGGGCTCGCCGTCGTCGAACGGTCGGCGACGGCGCACGGCGTGGGGGCGCAGCGGCTGCGGCTCCCGTTCATGAGCCACCACCCGGCTCTCGTCCACGAGGCCGGTGCGTTCGCGCACTTCGCCCGACGGCTGCGCCTGTCCCCGCCGCGCCGACCGGTGTACTCGGCGGTGGCCGGCCGGCTCTACCGCGCGGACAGCGATCTGCCGAGCGGGCTGTCCGCCTGCCTGGTCAGGCCCTTCGACCTGCCCGCGGTGTTCGGCGCGGCCCTGGCGGACGCCTCGCTGGTCGTCGAGGCGGGCACCGGCAGCACGCTGACGAACAGCGTGCGCAGGATCGACCCGCGGCAGGACGCGCTCGCGCCGGTCGCCGACGGCCCGTGGCCGACCGGCCCCCAGACGCCGCTTCCGCCCCAGGCGCCGCTGGAGCCCCCGCGCTCCTGCCCGCCTCCCGCCGCGCCGGGGGAGGGCACGTCGCACCACCACCACCCGACCACGACGGCCGCACGGGGGGACGCATGAACACCGAACGGAGGCCCGGCGAGGAGGCCGACGCGATCGACGTCCTGACCCGCCTCTCGACGCTGCTCCCTCCCCGGCGGGCCGCGGAGTTCGGACAGCTCCTCGCGGACCACCGGGCCGAACACGGGGCGGCAGCCCTGCGCACGGACGTCAGCGCGCACCGGCGGCTGGCCCGCCTGGCGGCCTCGCTGCCGCCGGCGGCCGAGGTGGTCGCCGACGCGGACCTGCTGGCCGCGCTCAGCGAGGCGACGGCGCTGGCGGATCCATCGCTCTATCAGACCTTCCTCTCCCACTACACCCTGTGCGTCGGCTCGCTGGTCCTCCTGGGCGGCAAGGCCGCGGACCCGGACGGCGCCCTCGCGCACGCACGCACCAAGGGCTCCTTCCTGGTCACCGAGATCGGCGACGCCGGCAGCCACCTCGGGATCCGCACCGAGGCCCGGTTCGACCCGGCCCGCCGCGCGTTCACGCTGCACACCCCGGACCACCGGGCCGCGAAGTTCTCCTCCGTCGCGGCGCTCGGCCTGCCCCAGCAGGCGGTGGTCTGCGCACGGCTGCTGACGGGCGCCCGGGACGGGGGAGTGTTCTCCTTCCTCGTCGACATCACCGGGGCCGACGGCCGCCCGGCACCGGGAGTGTCCGTCTCCGGCCCGCTCCCGGTGGGCGCGCTCCCGCTGCCCTACGGCCTCGTCCGGTTCCACGGCGCCCGAATCCCGTACGACCGCTGGCTGGCGGACGGGGCCGGGATCGACGCCACGGGCGTGCTGCACGACCCGCAGCCCAGCGCCGACGCCCGCCTCCAGCGGACCCTGAGCTGCGGCCAGGGGCTGTGGGCCACCCTGCCGTCCGCGATGGCGGGCCTGGCGGGCCGCAGCGCGGCGATGGCCTGGCGGTTCAGCGCGGGCCGCCGCTCGCACGGCCGGCTGGCGCCCGGGAGCCCGGTCCTGGAGTACCGCACCCAGCAGCACGCCGTCGTCGGAGCGCTGGCCGCCGCCTTCTCCCTGCGCTGCACCGCCCGGGCGGCCCTGTCCACGTGGGCGGGGCTGCGCGCCGCAAGGCCCTCCGACGGGCCGGGCACGGCGATGACCTTCTCCCCCTGGGCCGCGGTCGACCGCTCGCTCGCCCTCTACAAGGCGCACAGCACCCGGGCCGTGGCGGACCTCGTCGACTCCCTCCAGCACCGCTGCGGGGTGTCGGGCCTCTTCGACCACAACCGGCTGCCGGGCTACCTCGGCTTCGCCCGCGCCTTCGACAACGCCGGCGGGGACAACACCCTCATCCTGCTCGACGCCGGCCGCGCCCTCGCCGAGGAGCGGGCACGCCCTGACCGGCGGTCGGCCGGTCCGGGCCGGTTCCCGTCAGACCAGGGCCGGTTCCCGTCCGGTCCGACCGACGCGGCGTGGTGGCCCGCGGTCGTCACCGCGCTGCAGGACCGGCTCGCCGACGACCTCGCCGCCGCGGCTTCGGCCCGTACCGAGGCGCTGCGCCGCTCGCCCCACCGTTCGCTCCACCGCGACCTGGACCTGTGGAACCCACTGCTGGAGGACGCCCTGGAGCTGGGGGACGTCCAGGCCCGCCGGCTCGCGGCCGAGGCCGCGGTGGAGGGGAGCGCCGCGCACGGGCGCGGGTGGCCCGTTCCGCAGGCGGCCGACCTCGCCGCGCTCGACGGCCTGCGCCAGGCCCGGTGCCTGGCCGGCCCCCTGCTGGCGACCGGCGTGCTCACCCCCTCGGCCGTCCGCGCCCTGCCCGCCGCCATGGACGCCCTGTGCGACCGACTGCGTCAGGCCCTGCCGGACATCGTGGCCGCCCTCGACCCCGGGGCCGGCCTCGCCCGTACCGCCCTCGACGAGCCCGACTACGCCGCCGCGCTCCTGGCCGCCCATGGTGCCTCCGCCGGCGCCCCCGCCAGTTCCTCCACCAGTTTCTCCACCGGCTCCTCCACCGGCTCCTCCGATCGCACCGGGAGCACGTCGTGAACCGAAGGAAGCCCCCCATGACCGGCGTCCTGGGCATGGGCACGTACCTGCCCGCAGAGGTCCGCGGCAACCACGAGGTCGGCCCTCCCGCCGGTGTCTCGGCCACCTGGATCACCGAGCGCACCGGCGTGCTCGAACGGCATCGGGCCGCACCCGACGAGGCCGCCTCGGACCTGGCAGCGGCCGCCGTACTGGCCGCCTGCGAGGCCGCCGGTATCCCGCCGGAGCGGCTCGACCTCGTCGTTGCGGCGACCTCCACGCCCGACGAACTCGGGCCGGCCACCGCCTGCCGCATCCAGGCCCTCACCGGCGCCGGCAACGCCGTCGCACTCGACGTCAGCGCGGCCTGCTCCGGCTGGCTGTTCGCGGCCAAGGTCGCGCACGCCTGGCTGGCCACGACCCCCGGCGCCCGGTACGCGGCGGTCGTCGGCGTCGAGGCCTACTCGAAGTTCGTCGACCCCGCCCACCGAGCCACCGCCGTCCTCTTCGCCGACGGCGCCGCCGCAGCCGTCCTGGGCCCCGTCGACGACGACGCCGGCTTCCACGGCTTCCGCCTCGGTTCGGACGGCCGCGGCGCGCACCACGTGCTGATCCCCGCTGGCGGCAGCCGGATACCCGCCGGCCCCGAGAGCCTGAACGCCGGGCTGCACCACATCCACATGGACGGCCGGGTCGTGCGCGACTTCATCACCGAGATCTTCCCCCGCCTCGTCGACCAGGCCCTCACCGACCACGGCCTCGACCTCAAGGACATCGACGCCTTCATCACCCACCAGCCCAACCCGCTGCTCCTGCGCGCCGTCGCGGACCGGATCGGCATCCCGGCCGAACGCCTGCACATCACCGGAGACCTGACGGGCAACATCGGCGCGGCCTCCGCCCCCTTCGCGCTGGCCGACGCCGCCGCCCGCGGCCTGCTGGCCGACCGGGCCCGCGTGCTCGTCTGCGTCTTCGGCGCCGGCCTGACCTGGGGCAGCGCCCTGCTCACCTGGACGGGCGCCCGCTCCCTGCGCGCGCCCGTCCGGTCCAGCAGCGCCCAGGACACCCCCGTCCTGAACTCCCCCGCCCGGGACACCGCCGTCCAGGACGGCACCGCCCGGAACACCACCGACTGACGCCCCGCCGGAACCGGAGGAACACCCCCATGACCATCCTCAACCGCTTCCGCCTCGACGGCCGCCGCGCACTGGTGACCGGCTCCTCGCGCGGCATCGGCCAGGCCGTCGCCGTCGCGCTCGCCCAGGCCGGGGCCCGGCTCGCCCTCTCCGCCCGCACCGGGCCCGCGCTGAAGCACACCGCCGACCAGGTGGCCCGCTACGGTGGCACCCCCGTCCTGGTACCCGGGGACCTCGCCGACACCGGGCAGGCCGCCATCGTCGACCAGGCCGCCCAGGCCCTGGGCGGTCTCGACATCGTCGTCCACAACGCCGGCATCCTGCCCACCAACCCCGACGGCAGCACACTCCTCGCACCGCTGCAGCACCTCCCGCAGCACGTCTGGGACGAGGTGGTCGCGGTCAACCTCAACGCCACCGCCGCGATCTGCCGGCACGCCCACCCGTACCTGGCGCAGTCGGACGGCGCCAGCCTGGTGCTGATGTCCTCGGTCGCGGGTCTGGTCGGCACGCCCATGATGGAGGTCTACGCCGCGACCAAGGCCGCCCAGGTCTCCCTCGCCCGCAGCCTCGCGGTCGGCTGGGCCCGCAGCGGGATCCGGGTCAACGCGCTGTGCCCCGGGTGGGTGCGCACCGACATGACGGCCGCCGTCCACACCAATGCCGCGCTCACCGACTGGCTGCTGGCCCACGTGCCCATGGGGCGCTGGGCCGAACTGGAGGAGGTCGCCGCGGCGGCGCTGTTCCTGGCCTCGCCCGCCTCCGCCTTCCTCACCGGGCAGGCGATCGCCCTGGACGGCGGCCTCTCGGTCCCCGACGGCGGTCTTGCGGGCACCCCCAAGCCGCCCTCCCCGTTCGCCGCGGCATGACCTCCCCACCCTCCGCCCCCGGCCACCGCGCCACGGCGGTGATCGCCGGCCTCGGCTCCAGCCTCCCG
This sequence comes from Kitasatospora sp. NPDC059803, assembly GCF_042732255.1. Taxonomy (NCBI): domain Bacteria; kingdom Bacillati; phylum Actinomycetota; class Actinomycetes; order Kitasatosporales; family Streptomycetaceae; genus Kitasatospora; species Kitasatospora sp. NPDC059803. The sequence goes on from NZ_JBHWIJ010000028.1 coordinate 29,690, forward strand.
CCCCAGGAGGTGACCAACACCCAGATCATCGCCCGGGGCGGCCTGGACACCACCGACGAGTGGATCACCGGCCGGACCGGCATCCACCGCCGGCGCCTGGCCGGACCCGGCGTCAGCACCGGGGACCTGGCCACGGCCGCCGCGCGCGCCGCGATCGACTCCACCGGCTCCCCGGGCCTGCGCCCGGACCTGCTCCTGCTGGCCACCACCACGCCGGACCGCCCCTGCCCGGCCACCGCACCGGAGGTCGCCCACCGCCTCGGCCTCGGACCGGTCCCCGCGTTCGACCTCGCAGCCGTCTGCTCGGGCTTCCTCTACGGCCTGGCCACGGCCTCCGCCCTGCTCCGCAGCGGCGCCTGCCGAACCCCCCTGGTGGTCGCGGCCGAGAAGTACTCGGCCATCGTCGACCCCTTCGACCGGGACACCGCACCGCTCTTCGGCGACGCCGCCGCCGCGGTGGTACTCCGCCCCGGGGACACCACCGAACCCGGGGCCCTGCTGGAGACCGACTGGGGCAGCGACGGCGGCGAGAGCGACCTGATCACCGTGGCCGCCGGCGGCTCTCGACTCCCCGCCACCGAAGCCCCCGGGCGCGGCGACCGCTACTTCCGGATGCGCGGGCGCCAGGTCTACGCCCACGCCGTACGCCGCATGGCCGCCTCCGCCGGGGCCGCCCTGGCCGCGACCGGCTGGCAGGCCCGCGAGGTCCAGGCCTTCATCGGGCACCAGGCCAACCAGCGGATCCTGGACGCCGTCGCCGACCGCCTCGGCATCCCGCCGCGGCACCGCTTCGGCAACATCCGCGACGTCGGCAACACGGCGGGCGCCTCCGTACCGCTCGCCCTCGCCGACGCCGCCGCCCGAGGGGCCTGCCGCCCGGGCGCCCCGACCCTGCTCACCGCCTTCGGCGGCGGTCTCACCTGGGCCTCCGCCACCCTGCTGTGGCCGGACGCACCCGTACGGACGGCCGCCCCGGAACCCCGGCCCCCGTGCCACGACCATGACCGCGATCACGACCCCGCCCCCGACCACGACCACGACCACGAGGAGGTCAGCCCACCGTGAACCCCGTCCGCGAGCACCTGGTCACCCTGCTCACCGAGAAGTTCGACACCCCCTCCGACACGATCGGCGACGACGCCGCCCTCGACGAGCTCGACCTCGACTCCCTCGCCCGGATCGAACTCGTCGTCACCCTCCAGGAACACTGGGGCGTCGCCCTGGACGACGACCTCGACTCCGCCGCCGACGTGACGGTGGGCCAACTCGTCGGCCGCATCCACGCTCTGCTCGCGCAGCCCGTCCGGCCCGTCGCGTCCGTCGCGCCTGATCCGTCCGTCCACCCCGTTCACCCCGAGCAGCCGCCCGGCCCAGCCGCATGAGTGCGGCCCGCCCACCGCTCGCCGTCACCGGGATCGGCCTGGTCACCCCGGCCGGTCACGGGGCGGAGTCGACCTGGCGAGGCGTCCTCGACGCCCGCAGCACGGCCGCACCCGACCCGGCGCTCGCCGGGCTCCCCGTCGTCCTCTCCTGCCGGGTCCCCGGCGACTCCGCCGCGCTGGTCGGCGGCCGCCAGCCCTGGCGGCTGGACCGCGCCACCCGCTTCGCCATCGCCGCCGCGCGGGAGGCCGTCGCCGACGCGGGCCTCGAACCCGCGCGCTGGGACGGCGCCCGGGTCGCGCTGGTCCTCGGCTCCGCCGCCGGAGGAGTGGGCAGCTACGAACACGCGGCGGAACGACTCCGCACCCTGGGCCCCTCCGCCGTGTCCGCACTGGCGCTTCCCGCCTTCCTGCCGAACATGGCAGCAGCTCAACTCGCCATCGAGCTCGGCGCGACGGGCCCGGTGCTGCACACCGCCACCGCCTGCGCCTCCGGGGCCGCCGCCATCCACACCGCGGCCCTGCTGCTCCACACCGGAGCCTGCGACATCGCCCTGGCCGGCGGCACCGACGCCATGATCACTCCGGTCTGCGTCGCCGGATTCGCCCGGATGAAGGCGCTCTCCCGCAACACGGACCCCGCCCGCGCCTCCCGCCCGTTCGACGCGGACCGCGACGGCTTCGTCATCGGCGAGGGAGCGGGCTTCCTCGTCCTGGAACGCCGGTCGGACGCGGCGTCGCGGCAGGCCACGCCCAGAGCCCTGCTGGTCGGCACCGGAACCGCCACCGACGCCTACCACCCCGTCGCACCGCACCCGGAAGCCCGCGGGCTCGAAGCGGCCGCCCGGCTGGCCCTCGCCGAGGCCGGCGCCGGCCCCGACGACGTCGACCACGTCAACGCCCACGGCACGAGCACCCCGCTCAACGACTCCGCGGAAGCCCGCCTGGTCGGCCGGCTCTTCGCCCGGCGCCCCCCGTCCGTCACCTCCGCCAAGGGCGTGCTCGGCCACACGATGGGCGCCGCCGGCGCCATCGAAGCCGCCCTGACGGTGCTCACCGTGCAGCACCAACTCGTCCCCGCCACCGCGGGGTTCGCCGTCCCCGACCGGGAAACCGGCACGATCGACCTGGTCCACGACGACCCCCGCCGCCAGCGCCTCCACCTCGCACTGAGCACCTCGGCCGGATTCGGCGGCCACAACACCGCCCTCGCCTTCGCCCCCGCCGCCTCCGCCTCCGGGAGCTGACACCGGGACGAGGACGCCATGCGCATCAGCCGTTCAGGAAAGGGCTGGATCGTTCGGTGCATCCCGCCTTACGGTGGCGCCATGAGCGATCACCCCGAAGCACCTGTCGCGCCCGTCGAGGCCTACGAACCCCCCTACTACCTGGCCGTCTTCACGACAGTGCGAACCCAGGACCAGAGCGGTTACAGCGAGACCAGCGCACGCATGGAAGACCTGGTGAAGGACGTCCCCGGATACCTGGGGATGGACCACGCCCAGACCCCTGGCGGCCTGGGCATCACCGTCGGGTACTTCCGCGACGCCGACGCCCTCACGCAGTGGCGGAGCAACGTCGAGCACCGCGCGGCGCAGAAGCGTGGGCAGGCCGAGTGGTACCAGAACTACACGCTGCACGTGGCGAAGGTGGAGCGCAGCCACGGGTTCAGCCGCGTGTAGGGGTCTGCGGGGCCCGATAGCGGGCTGACCGGCTCCCGTCGTCCAGGCGGGCCGCGGTGGTCGGGGGCCGGACCGGACCGTGTCGCGGGTCTGGACAGCGGTGCCGGGGTCGGTCAGTCTTCACCACCATGACCCTCCCGCTCCCCGAGCACGTCCCCGGTGCCGCGCGCACCGCGCTTTTCGAGGCCGTCACCGCCGTCGGCGACGAGGCCGTCGCCCTGCTCGCCGGCGGCCGCGGCGACACCCCGATACCCGGCGCCGAGTGGACGGTCGGCGAGGCCGCCGCCCACCTGGCGATGGCCAACGAGCTGATGGCCGCACTGGCCGCCGGCGAGGAACGGCCGTACGGGGACGGCAGTCCGGGGTCGCTGGCCGCCGCGAACGCGGCCTCGCTGGCCAGGCGGCCGGAGCGGGACCTGACCGTGCTCGCCGGGGTGATCGCCCGGCAGGCAAGGGAGTTCACGGCGGCGGCCGGCGCGCGCGGCGGCACCGAGCCGGTGCTGACCCCGCTCGGCCCGATGGACCTGGACACCCTCGGCGCCTACCTGCTGACCCACATGCTGGGCCACCTCTACGACATCGCCATCGCGCTCGGGCGGCCGCACCCGCTCGACCGGCACCGCGTCGGGCTGACGATGCCCTTCCTGCAGATGGCGATGCCACGGGTGCTGGACGCGCGCGCCGCGGCCGGCCACAGCGCCTGCTACCGGCTGCGGGTGCGCGGCCTGGGCGGGTTCGCGGTGACCTTCACGGACGGTGCCGCCGTGGTGAGCCAGGAGCCGCCGCGCCGCCCGGACTGCACGATCCTCACCGGCCCGGTGGCGTTCTTCCTCATCGCGCTGGGCCGCTACACCGCCACCGGCGCCCTCGCCCGGGGCAAGGTGCTCGCGTGGGGACGCCGGCCGTGGCTGGCCCCGGGCTTCCCCCGGCTGTTCGCGGCCCCCTGAACACGGCCGCCGGCCGCCGCCGGTGTCACGCCGGCGCATCGTGACGTCATGTCGTGGCGCCCAGGGGCGGACACGTCAGACTGTCACTGGTCCGTTCTGCGGGTTGAGATCCCGGACAGGAGAGCAGCACGTGAGTACAGCGCACGCCGGCCCAGGTGACTACAGCCAGGTGCCGAATCCGGAGCAGGCCCTGAAGTATGCAATTCGGCATATTGCGGGTGACCGTGTCGAGATCGTAGAGGGAGTCATCACCCCGGTGTCACCGTCCTGGGCCCACGAGAGTGCTGTCGACCTGATCCGTGAGCAGATCGGCCCTCGCATGCGCGAGCTCGACCTCCGTGCCGGCTCCGGGAACCTCGACCTGCCCGGCACGGAGAACTTCTACGTGCCGGATCTGGCCGTCGTGCCCGCCGAGCTGGCGAAGACGGAGGGAGCGCTCCTCCCGGACCAGACCGTGCTCGTCGTCGAAGTGACATCACCGTCGAACGGTGAAACCGACAGGACCGCCAAGCGCCGGCGCTACTCGCAGTTCGGCGCGCCCGTGTACCTCCTGGTCGACCGGCAGGAACGCACCTGCACGCTGCTCTCCCAGCCGGGCCGGCTCGGCTACACCCGGGTGGAAGGACCGCACCCCTTCGGCACCCCCCTGCAGCTACCGCCTCCGCTGAGCCTCGAACTCGACACGGCGGGTTTCTGAGTCGGGGAGTTAGGGGTTGGGGAGTCGGCCGGGCGGTGGGTCGGCTTCGTAGCCTGATCGGGGTCCGGTGAGCCGACTGCCCTGCGGTGACGGCCCGTCAACCCTGGGTGAATTGGGTGAAATATTATCGAGTTTTACGATTTAACCGCCCTGCCGTGCGGTGGTGGCATGCGTGGATTCCGCAGCATGAAGCGAAGTCACCAACCAAGAGGTGGAGAGATGATCAAGAAATTCGCTGTCGTTGCAGCTGCTGCCAGTGCTCTCGTTCTTGCGGACGCGAGCTGGGCCGTCGCCGGCTCCGGCGGCCATGGTGGCACGGACAGGCGTGGCGGAGACGTCGGCATCGCATGCGTGGTCGGCCAGGACGCGGGCTTCTCGAACAACTGCGGCAACACGTACATCTACAAGCCCAACCTTCTGGGCGACCTGCTCAACCTGCTCTCGCCGCCTCCCACCACCGGCGGCGGTGGCAACAACGGGGGCGGCAACAACAACGGGGGCGGCAACAACGGCGGCGGTAACAACGGTGGTGGTACCGGCAACAACGGCGGCGGTAGCAGCGGCGGCAACAGCTGATCCGTTCGACACCGGCGTGTTCTCCTCCTTGACCACGCCGGCGGGGCCGGGGACGCACCGGGCACAGCACGGGTGCGGACCCCGGCCGTTGCGTGCCCTTTGGAGCACAGATCGGTGCCCGATCGTCCGTTGTGCTGCGCGGCGACAGTCCGGCCGGATATGCCGGAGGGAACACCTGTCGCGCCTCCGGAGGGGTTCCCCATGCACGCGAAAGACCCCGGCAAGCCGTCGGAGCCGCAGCGGCGCCGCGACCTGCCGCGCAAGGCCGATCCGGCGGCCGACGGACTGGGGTTGAGCCTCGGGGGCGTGTCTGCGCAGACTGTCCTCGCCTTGCAGCGCGGCATCGGCAACGCCGCGGTCTCGCGGGTGATCGAGCGGTCCAGGCACCAGCACGGTGCGGGGTGCGGTCACCCGCAGGCCGTCGTCGGGGCGGGCGCACCGGTACAGCGGTCCCCCGTCCAGAGGAGGACGGGGGACGCGCAGGCCGCCCGTCCCGGTGAGCCGGTCGTCCAGCGCGCCATCACCTACGCCAAGGCCGACTGGTCACGGCAGCACCTCTCGCCGGACCGTTTCGCGGAACTGCTCCAACAGGCGTCCGGCGAGCAGGAAGGTGACGGATTCAGCGTCCCCTACCGGGAGTTGTTCAAGGCCTTGGAGGAGTCCGCGATCACCATCGAGATCGACGAGCAGACGGACATCAGGGGTGCGCGCGCGTTGTTCGCGCTCAGCAACGAAGGAGAGGGCGGCGCGCTGCGGATCACCCCGCCCAAGGACCAGGCCTCACCGCTCGAACTGCGGGAATTCGCCGCGACCGTGACCCATGAGATGCAGCACGCGCTCGACTCGGTCACCGGTCGTTTCAAGTCCCAGGAGAAGCCGCAGACGATGGCGCAGCGGAAGATCTCCACCGAGTTGCGCGCGTTCGGCGAAGAGGCGGCCGCGGCGCTCAAACTCGCCATGGGTGACAGCTACAGCAAGAGCCAGGGGAAACTCTCCGCGATCCTGAAGACGATCCCCCCGGACCGGCTCACGCCCGAGCGCAGCCGACTCGCCGGCGAGTTCCACACGATGGACAGCTACCGGGCCGCCGGCCGGGATCCCCTCGACGCCTTCGGGGCGGCGATCCCGATCCCCAACAGCGTGCTCCTGGAACGCGTGGCGGGCTACCTGTCCTTCTACAAGCTGGTCGCCGATACCCCGACCAGTGCGGAGGCACTCCAGTGGCTGCGCGCCACGCCGGCGGTGGTGGAGAAGGGGCTGGTGGAGGGGACCGTCCTGTTCCACAACCACCGCCCGCAGCCGGAGTGAGGGCGCGGGCGGTCGGGAGGGCGCGGGTGGTCGGGAGGGCGACAAGCGCGAGATCACGTCCAGCCGTTGCGGGTGGAAGCCCGGATCTGTGAGTTCATCGCGCAGTCGGCGTCGATTCCGGGGCCGTCCGCAGCTTCAGGGCTTGGGGGGAAGGCAGAGGGGGCGGTCGGGTACCCGGACCGGCAGGGTGCGTCGTTCGTCGGCGGTGAAGGAGCGGTAGCCGATGATGCGGCACAGGCTCCGCTGCCAAGCGTCGGGGTCGAGGACGATCCGGTGGACGTAGTCGTTCTCGGTGCGGATGAGGAAGGTCTTTCCGTCGTTGGTGGCGTCCAGGAACGTGAGCGGCTCCTGCAGACTGTTGTCGGTCACGTTGCGGAAGTCGTAGGAGTCCACGGAAGGTTGGCCGCCGACCTGGTAGATCCGGATGGAGTTGTTGGCCGCGATCATGAAACGGCCTTGGGCATCGACGAATCGGGTGATGGCCGCGTTCTGGCCCGGTGTGCTGGTGGTGGGAAGGGGGCCGATCTCCCTCTGCAGGGGGTCGAGCCGCCACAGTTCGATGACGCTGTTGCGGCGGAGAACGGCCAGGTAGCGGCCGCTCTCGTCGAACCGGGCCGCGATCAGGTCGGTGATGCCCGGGTTCAGCGACGTGACGGTGTGGCCGGTGCCGATGTCGACGACACGGATCACGGGGTCGTCGTGCACGACCACGGTCACCTTTCCCTCCTGCCAGTACGGGCCGACGTACATCTGCGGCGTGCCGGGCTTGTCGGCCCGGGGATGGAACGCGGCCGCGTCGAACTGCGCCGACCGGAGGCCGGTTCTGGCCTCCCACTGCTGGATCCGGGTGCCGGAGACCGTCACCAGGCGGTCGGCCCCGTCGAAGAAGTAGCTGAAGTCCTCGGCTGCCGAGTCGCCCTGGGGTGGTGGTGCCGCGGTGATGCGGGCGACCGCTCGTAGGGTGGAGGCATCACGGACGGAGACGGTGTTCGGGCCGTCCCGGAGCGCGATGAGCGTGTCGTCCTGGTTGGACAGGAGGCGGTCGCCTTTGCCCTTCCAGGCGGGCTGTGGCAGGGCTGTTCTGGTCAGGAGCCTTCCGAGGTCGAGCCCGGGCTCGCGGAGTTCGAGGTCGGTGCCGCCGGTCAGGCGGGTGGTGATCTTTCTGCCGTCCCGACTGAGGTGGACGGTGTCGGCCGCGGCCGCGTCCTCCTCGCCCGCGGGGATCTCGGTGTAGGAGATGGAGCTCCGTCCCTGACCGGCGAGATACTCCTTCCCGCCGGTGGAGAGGAGAACGGATGCGTGCTCGTACAGGCGGCCCGGTTCGTCCACCAACGCGACGGCTTTTCCCCGGTCGAGGTCCAGGAGCGTCAGTTTGGCGGCTTCGTTGATCACGATCCGGTGGCCGTCGGCGTTCGCCGCGATCAGTTCGGTCGCCGGGGCGATCGTCTCCGTGGTTTCGTACGGTTTCCCCACCACGGATCCGTCGGACACCCGGATCAGTCGTACGGTGCTCTTCGTGCCACTGCCCTGTCCGGATTCGTGGGTCTGGACGACGGCGACGGTGGTCCGGTCCCCGGAGGGCAGGATCCCTTGGTGATCAGCAGGCACCACCACGTTCCGCGCGGCGCCGCCGGCCATGTCCACGGAGGCCAGTCCGGTACTGCCGTTGCTGGTCCTCACGAGCAGGGAATGCCCGTCGGAGCCGAACCACAGCCCGCTTCCCATGTTCTGAGGTGCGGGAACGCGGCCGGCGATCGTCCCCGCGTTCAGATCCCACCAGACCAGGCTGTCGCGGGTCGGAACCGCGATGTAGCGCCCGTCGGGTGACATCGCGGTCGCGTCGGCAGGAGCCGAGGAGATCTGCAGCACCCCGTCCACCCGGGGAAGTTGGTGCACCTGGCCGATGGGCGCGGTGCTCTCCTTGTCGACGTCGAACCAGCCTCCCGTCCCGTCGTCGGCCACGAATCCGGCTCGGCGTCCGTCCGGGGAGACCATCAGGTAGAAGGCGTACTGGGCCGGGACCGGCCAGTTGTGGACGGTGCCGTCCCGGCCGCGGACGAACAGGACGACGTGGGCCATGGCGTCGCGGGAGAGGACGACGTCACCGTCTCGGCTGGTGCTGAACGTCCCGCCGGTTCCGGACAGGCCCGAGAACAGGGAGTCCGCGCCGGCCCGGAGGAGGTACTGCCGCATCAGCTGGTTCCGGGCCTCCGGCGTGGGCTTCGTCCGGTACGCGGCGAGGGCCATCATCACGGCCCGGACCGGGTCGTAGGCCATGTCGTCCTGGGAGGCCTGGACGAGGGCGCGGGAGTCGGAGTCGGCCTGGCGCTCCGCGGCATCGTGGCGGGCCGTGGCGAACAGGACGCCCAGGGCGAGGGAGACGGTGATCACCCCGACGAGGGCGGTCCGGAAGGTGCGGCGCCGGCGGCCGCGGGCCCGGTGGTGCCGCCTGGCGAGTTCGAGGTAGCTGCGTTCGGCTTCGGACAGCTCGGCACCGCGCTCGCGCTGCCAGGTGCGGGCGGTGGCGAGGGTGGGCCCGGTGGGGAGCAGGTCGGCGGGTTGGCCGGCGTGGTCCCAGCGCCGACGGTCGTGCCGGACGGATTCGCGCCACTCCAGGAACGCACGGTCCTCGCCGACCCAGTCGCGCAGCCGGGACCACGCGGTGATCAGGGCCTCGTGAGCCAGCTCAACGGTCTCGACGCCCTCGGCACTGTGATCGATGACCAGGAGCCGGGTGCCGGCCAGACGTTGGGCGATGTGCCATTCGTCCTCGGCGAGCTCCTGGCGGGGAACCGTCCGGCGGGTGGCACCGGGTGCGCCGAGGGGGACGCGGACGAGGCGGGTGAAGAGCCGGCGGGCGGCCGGCTCCTCCCCGGCGGAGACATGTCTGTCCCAGGCCTGCTCGGCGTACTCCCCGAGGGCTCCGCTGACGTGACCGATCTCCTCGTACGCACGGTGGCTGAGAACCCCGGCCGCCTGACGCTTCCACAGCAGGTCGAGGGTGAAGCCGAGGAGCGGCAGGGCACCCGCCTCACCGCCCGCATCGGTCAGGATGCGGTCCACCAGGTGGGCCTCGTAGCGAACCGACGGAATCGCCGCCACCGGTGCGGTGACGACCTCCCGGAGCTGGTCACCGGTCATCGGCCCCAGAGCGTAAACCTGTCGGCTGCAGGCCCGGCCAAGACTCGGATGGGCCAGCGCGGCCTCCAGGTAGTCGGCCCGGAGCGTGGTGAGCACGTGCACGGTCCCAGGGAGCGACGGGCCGAACAGCACGGCCGCCAACTCATCGACAGCCGCCGGGTCGGCTCCGGTGAGCATCTCCTCGAACTGGTCGACCACGACGATCAGTTGATCGGTGCCGAGGCGGGCCAGCAGGAGAGCCGCGAGATCTCCGAGCCCCTGGGCGCGCAGCAGGCCGACCAGCGCCGGAAGGCGTTCGAGGCGTCCGAGTTCGGTCAGATCCGGTTCCAGCAGCGGAGACAGCGCGGCGGCGAGCGCGGACAGCGGGGTGGTGCCGGCGTTGGGCCGGATCACCACGGCGGTCATGCCCTGGGCGTGCAGGCGGGGTATGACGCCGGCCATCGCGAGGGAGGACTTGCCCGAACCGGAGGGGCCGACGAGGGTGGTCCACCGTTCCCGGGCGACCAGGGCGGTGACCTCCGCGGTCTCCGCCCGACGGCCGTGGAAGACCGGGGCGTCGGATTCCTGAAGCGGGCGCAGACTGCGAAACGGTGACGGCGGCAGCGCCAGTTCGCGAAGCTCCGGCCATACGGAGGCGAGGCCCTCGGCGGGGATCAGGTAACCGGATGGAGGGTCGCCGGTCTCCGCGACCGCCATCATGCCGACGACACCGTCGAGTTGCTCGTCCCACACCGGGCCGCCGCTGAACCCCGGGGAGACCCGGTAGCCGTTGGCGGCCAGGTCGGCCTGGATCCACCCGTTGGCCTGCCGGGCCCTCAGTACCCCGGAGTGCCAGACACCGCCCGGGCGGCCGCTCGGCAGGCCGTACGCCCGCACCGTGTGTCCCCAGACGTCGGAGGACTCCACCATGCGGATCGGCCGGGCGCCCGGAAGCGGAGCGGACAGGTGCAGCACGGCCACGTCCCCGGCGCCGTGCGGGTGGGCGGGCGCCCACCGTTCGACAGTCGTGGGAACGCGCGTACCGCCTGTGCCGCCTGTACCGCCTGTGCCGTCGGCTGCGGCGAGCGGGTCGGTGAGCAGCGGGTTGGCGAGCAGCGGGAGGTCGACGTCGACGCGGGCGTCGGCGTCCGGCCCGGCTCCCGGAGGGAGGCCGAGCGCGGCGGACACCACGTGCGCACACGTCAGTATCCGATCGGCGGTCACCAGGAAGCCGAGGCCGACCGGGACGCCTCGACGGTCATGGATGCGGACGACGGCGGAGGCCAGTGCATCGGGCCCGGCTCCGTCGACGGCGTCGGCGCGGGACATGGACACTAGGCCGGGTCCGAAGCCGCCGGAGGCGCCGATGCCTCGGTGGGCTGCCGGTTCCAGGTGAGCGAGACCTTGAAGTTGGCCTCTGCGGCGGTACTGGAGATCACCACGTCGGCCTCGGCCGACAAGGACAGGCCGAACTCGATGCTGATCTCGTCCGGGGCGTGCGCCAGGCCCCGGAACCCCTCGATGAAGTCCTGCGCGACCGGACGCACCCCGGCCAGCATGTCCCCGAGCGAGCGTGTCGCCCGAGCCACCACCTGTCCGGGCCGGGCGACCTGCACCAGCCCTTCCCCGACCTGCTCGATCTCCACCCGGACCACGTCCTGCCCGTCGCTCACCGAGCCGACGGGCAGTTCCACGAAGTACGCCATGATCCCCCCGGATCTGGTCAAAGCCCCCGAACAGAGCACCACTTGTGAGGTGCCGCCTGCTCACCGTAAAGGCCTACCGGCCTCCGCGTCCCGGAATCATGACTGCCGGTCAGCTCGGGCCTCCCGTCGCCGGCGGCCCGCGCGATGGTCCCGCTGGTGAAGGGCGACGGCGGCTGAGCCGGTCCCGATCCCGACGGGAATCCGTGAACGGGCCCGGGGGCGGGGCACACCCGGGGCGGGGCCCCCCTCACCCCCCCCGCCCCCCCCCCCGCTCGTTGGCGCGTAGGTGCTACATGTTCCACATGGCCGTCGTGGGGCGAGGCGTGGGGGGAACGGACGTGGGCGGGGCCCAGACGCCGTTCTCGAAGAAGTCCTTGATGGTGGCGTACCAGGGCTTGTAGGCGATCTTCTGATCCGCCAGCCAGGCGTCGTTGTAGTACTCGTTCGTGTAGCGGTCGCCCGGGTCGCACATCACGGTGGCGACGCTTCCGAGTTGGTGGCCGTCGTTCATGCCGAGCAGGATCCGGATCGCGCTGAACACGCCGGTTCCGGTCGAGGGCCCGGCGTGGATGCCCCACTCCGTCCGGTCGGAGAGGTGGCGCATGGTGGCGACCGACGCCGCGTCGGCGACGCGGATCATGCGGTTGACCGTGGTGGGCACGAACGAGGCTTCGACCCTGGGCCGGCCGATGCCCTCGATGTGCGAGCCCTGGTCGGTCACCGTGGGGTCCTGCCAGTACCAGCCGTCGAAGTACGCGGAGTGCTCAGGGTCGGGCACGCACACCCGGAGCTTCTTGGCGGTGTACCGGGCGTACCGGTACCGGGCGGCCCTTCGCCAGCCGACCGCTGGCCAGGGTGTGGGTGAGCAACGCCGCCGCGAGCCGGTGCTTGTGGCCGCGGGCGATCTTCGATCGGGGATGCTGAGGAAGGTGCACAGGAAGTCGGCCCGGCCGACTTCGTGTGCACCTGGGGCACGCCTTTCGGATCACGCCGGGTGGTCGCCACCGGGGCGGTCGCAGGTGCCCGAGACCGCCCGGCGCGTCCACCGCCGGTATCGGCCTCTCGCGCCGAAGTGCCCCTGCGGGTCTGCCACTTCAGGACCCTCCGCAGCCGGGAGCGATGCGGGGTGTACCGCCGGGCGGAGGTGGTTTTTAGACGAACGGAGTAGCCGCAGGTGCGGTTCTTCAGGGAGCGGGACGTACTGGTGAGAGGGCAGCGCCCAGGGGGTCCCGTCGAACGGAAGGACGCAGGACATGGAGTCGCAGAACATCAAGGAGTTCAAGAAGAAGGTCGAGGCGCTCTACGACGACGAGAAAAGCGATTTCAGGCGCAAGTTCGATGCGGCGATCAGGGGTTTGACGCCGCCCACGGTGTACCCGGACTCGGACGTCTACAAGGACTGGCGAGGGGCGACCGGAAAGACCCTGGCAGAATTCTTCGTCGAATGGTACGACTGGGGTTGGAAGCAGCCCATCTCCGACGGACTGAAATACATCCGCAAATTCAGCTGGATCAGCTACGAGAACGCCGCGGGACTCGCATTCGTGACCAGCGAATCAGGGCGTGAGGTACTGGCGGACTTCACACAGCTGCAGGGCCGGCAGATGGACTCCGAGGATTCCGAGAAACTGGTTCAGCAGTGGATCGACGAACTCGGCGAGAAGCGGATGGAGGACTTCAAGAAGGGGGACTGGTCGACCCTCAACAAGTTCTTCATCAGGGAACTGAAGCCCGGCAAGCGGCCGATCGACCACCCCGACGACCCCAGCGTCGTGACCGCCCCGACCGACTGCGTCATCAACATGATCGTCGACAATCTGGCGCCCGACACGCCGCTCCCGATCAAGGCGGCCGTGACCATGAGTGTCAGCAGGCTGCTCGACGGCTCCGAGTACGCCGAGAAGTTCATCGGCGGCACGGCCGTGTCGTGCATCCTCATGCCTGACACCTACCACCGCTACCACGCCCCGGTCGGCGGCGAGGTGGTCGAAGCCCGCGACGACGTCGGCGGCGTCTACTACGGGATTCGGGACTTCCCCGACCTGCTCAACAAGGGGAACGTCGGCTACGGGTACGACTACAGCCTGTTCGAGGACTTCCGCCGCGGATACGCCATCATCAAGACGCCCTACGTGGACCACCTCGGGGAACCGGACGGCGAAGGCTATGTCGCCCTGGTGCCCGTCGGCCTCAACTCGATCGGCTCCGTGAGATTCCTCGATCCGTTCCGCAACATCACGGCGGAGTCGGACCCGGTCGACGTGAAGAAGGGCGACGAGATCGGCTACTTCCAGTACGGCGGTTCACTGAACATCCTGCTGTTCGAGGAGAAGCGGTTCCCCGCGCTCCAGCTCCTCATGGGCCAGCGGATCGGGGTCCTCCAAGAGGTCGCGCACACCGAGCGCCACTTCGAGCGCTACGTCCGCCCGCTGCCCGGGCGCGTCACGCCGACGTCCTGACCTCCCTCCCGAAACGGAAAGTGAACCATGCTTCGTCAGCCCGTTTACTCGATCCCGGCGAACGCCTTCGACACCCAGACGATCCACTTCTATCCCGACCCCGAGAAGAAGGACGACGAAGGAGTCCCGAAGACGGTCCGCTCCTACGCCGGGTACGCGGACGTCGACGGCCCCGGCACCGAAAGCAGCCGCTTGTTCTACTGGTTCTTCGAGAGCCAGACCTGCGACCCCCACGTCGACGCCGACAAGCAGAAGGACCTGATCGAGAAGGCCCCTCTGCTGATCTGGCTCAACGGCGGTCCCGGCGCATCGTCGCTCCTGGGGCTGTTCCTGGAGAACGGGCCGCTGCGCATCGGTGACGACGCTGCCGGGACCATTTCGGTCAGCCCCGACTCCTGGAACCAGGAAGCCCACGTCATCTACTGGGATCAGCCGGTCGGCGCGGGATACAGCTACTGCAAGAAGTCGGGAACGTACGTCCAGGACGAGGACGAACTCAGTGAGATGTTCCACCGGGCGCTGGTTCAGTTCCTCGAAACGTACCCGGAGTACCAGCAGTGCCCCCTCTACGTCTGCGGTGAGAGCTACGCGGGCAAGTACGTGCCGTACATCGCCCAGAAGATCCAGCAGAAGAACCTCGCGAAGACCGGAACGCGCGTCAATCTGAAGGGGATCTCCGTAGGCAACGGCTGGATCACCCCGGAACTCTCGATCCGCGTCATGATCGACTACGCCTACGCGTCCGGATTCCTCGGCAAGGGCCAGAAAGACATCCTGGAATCCTCGTACAAGCACTTCCAGGACGCCATCAGCGGCGGCAGGATGGAGGAGGCCACCGATCTCGGCAACGGCCTGGTCAACGCGATCCTGGCCTACGGAGGCGACTTCGACGTCTACGACGTACGGCGCTGGGAGGACCTGTCCGCGGGTGCACTGGGCTCCTACCTCAACAGCGCCGCCGTCAAGGAGGCCCTGCACGCCGACCACGAGTGGAAGTCCGAGGACAACTCCGGTCCGGTGGCCATCGCGCTGAAGGCCGACAACATGGCGGACGCCTCGCCGCTGTACACCGAACTCATCCACGCGAAGGAGAACTACAAGGTCCTGCTCTACACCGGGGACTTCGACACCGCCTGCGGCTACCAGAGCACCGAGGAGATCCTCGACGAGATCATGAAGGACGGCTGGCAGAAGGCCCCGCGGTTGATCTGGAAGCAGGCGCAGGGCCACCCGAAGGGCTTCGTCCGCACCCTGAACAACGTCACCCAGGTCGCGGTGCCCGACTCCGGGCACGAAGTGCCGGCCTACCAGCCGCGGATCTGCCGGGAGATGCTCTACAACTGGCTGTTCGACCGCCCCTTCCACGGCCAGGACCCCGAGAGCGCAGCCCAGGCCATCCTGGCCAAGGCCCAGGAGGACGCCGAGAAGAAGAGCGGATGAGCGGTCACCTCAAGCGGACGGAGGAGACGGCCGACCTGGCGGCGGCCACAGCCGTCCTCAAACAGGCCTACGTCTGCACCCTCGCCCACGTCGACCCCGAAACGGGCGGGCCGAGGTGCGTGCCCATGGTCTACGCCTACCACGAGGAGGGGGACGAGCGGCGCCTCTACCTGCACGGCTCCGTCTACTGGCCGCCGCAGACCGGGCTGGCGCCCTCACTTCGGCAGCTGTGGAACGACGCCGGGGTCCACGTCTGCCTGGCCGTCACCGTGCTAGACGGCCTGCTCGTCGGGCGGGCGGCGATCAGCACCTCCCTCAACTATCGCTCCGTGGTGGTGGACGGCATCGCCCGGACGGTCGATCCGGCGGACCGGGCGAAGGCGTTCGAGGCGCTCAGCGATCAGGTCATCCCGGGCCGGTGGCCCGAGCTGCGCCCGATCAAGGACGGCAAGGGCGGCAAGGTCAGCGAACTGGACTCGGACAAGCAGCACACCCCCACCGTCGGGGTCCTCTCCATCAGCCTGACGGAGAACACGACGGTGGTGCGCCTCAAGCGGCACCACGCCGCCGAGCCGGAGCACGAGACCCAGGAGGACTGGGACTGGGACCACGGCAACGCCTGGGGCGGTGTGCTCCCGATGCGCCAGGTCTACGGGCCGGCGATCCCCGACTCCCATGTCAAGGACAAGGAGGCCGCCCCGCCGGACTCCGTCCAGCGGCTCATCGGCAGGACCACCTAGAGGTCGGCGGCCCCGGTCCGGGACGACCGGGGGGCGGTGATCCCCGACCAGGCGGACACGGTGCACTGACCCCGTCGGCACGGCCGATCGGTCCCCTCTCCGGCTGTCCGGGAGGGGACCGATCCCCGAAGGTCGGTCCAGCTCGGTGCACCGGGACCAGAGGTTTCGCGGCGGGCCCATGGCGATGCTCTCCTTACCGTCCTCCAGATGCCCGGCGAGGCGGCGACTGTAGGAGGGCACGCCGTCGACGGTGAGGGTGAGGTCGTACCAGCCGTGGGCGGCGTCGGTGTCGTGCTGGAGAGTGAGTGTCCTGCCCGCGTCCACGGTGTGGGTTTCCCCGCGGGTGGGGTCGAGTCGGTCGTCGATGTCGGCGGTCACGGGGGTGTCTGCGTGGTTGGTCAGGATGATGCCGAGGGTGTGCGTGGACTCGGCGATGGCCGTGGTGACGACGAGGGCGGCACCCGGCCCGTGGCGCGGTCCGGAGAACTCACGGCGGAAGCCGTTGGGCCCGGACCTTGAGGAAGACGAGCTCCCTGCCGCTGACACGAGGCTTGGGCGTCTCTGACCGGCGCTCCGGCCAGAGACGCCCCGCGCTCGGTTCCAAGCCGTAGTGCCGAAGTCGTTCGACGCGTGGCTACGCCGCCCGCTGGAAGACTTCGCCAGGCCCGGGGGCCGGACTCCGCCCGACGGCGGCCCGGTCGAGAGCTTGGGCCAACGCGAGCACGGCCTGGTCGGCGGAGTCCTTGAGGAGGTGGCCGTAGAGGTTGATCGTGGTCGCCAGGGTGGCGTGGCGCAGGGTCTTGGAGATGACGGCGATGGGGATGCCCTCGGCGATCATGATGCTGGCCGCGGTGTGGCGCAGGTCGTGCAGGCCGATCCGGGGCAGGCCGAGTTCGGCGGTGCGTTTGCGGAGCTGGTCGAGGACCCACTGGGGCCGCAGGGGCGATCCATCCGAGTTGGCGAAGACCAGGCCCTCCAGCCGGCCCGCTGGATGGGCGGCCATCTGGATCGCGGCCTGGCGGTGGAGGGCGGTCATGACTCTGGGGGAGAGGCTGATCCAGGCGCGGCTGGCCTCGGTCTTGGGCTGGTTGAAGTGGAGGTCTCCGTTGTCCACGGCGGACAGGGTCCAGCGGACGAACAGCTTGCGGCCCATGAGGGAGATCGGCAGGTGAATCGCCGCTGCCCGAGCCAAGGGTTGTCCCGCAACGGCGGGACGCAAGTGAGATGACCTCTCATGCCATCAGTGTGCTCGCGACCACTGGCAACGCCCCCGCGGCCCGGCAACGCCCATCTGGACAGGGCGGGCGGCGACGACCGGCGGGTGCTGGCGGGTGCTGGCGTGCTGGGATTCCGAAGGAACCGGTCGGCCCCGGGCGCTCGCCGAAGGCCCGGCCGACGCGGGGGCGGCGAGAAGGTTGGTGTGCAGGGCCGACGGAACCGGGTAACGTCTTTGCCATGTTCTTCCAGACCCCGATTTACGAGTGAGCGCGTGATGGGCCCCTGCTGACGTCCTTCGACGTCGCCGCCCGTCCCCCACCGATGAATCCGTAGATCACTTCACTTCACTTCACTTCACCACCGGGAGAACCCACGACCGTGAGCAAGAACATCAACAACCCCGTGGGCATGGGCGGTGGCCAGCGCAAGAGGCAGTCCCGCGCCGAACGGCAGAACAACGGTCCGCACCGCAACCTCGACCGCCAGGGTGCAGCCGACCAGAAGGCGGAGCTGGTGCGCAAGATGCGTGAGAAGGCAGGAACGGCTGAGGGCGCCGGGCAGGCGGGCGGCGACATCGTACAGGGCTGACGCACCGCCGCCGCAGCGCGGCACCGCACGGGGCAGGGCGGGGGGCCCCCCCCCCCGGGC
>NZ_JBHWIJ010000029.1:0-47403 GCF_042732255.1 Kitasatospora sp. NPDC059803
CCTCCGGGCGGTGGCCCTCAGCCGTTGCGGCGGGGCCGACCAGCCGGGCCGACCAACCGGGCCGACCAGCCGGGCCGGGTAGGCGGGCCCGCCGGCCGGGCCTACCCGCCGACCATCGAGCTGATCAGCACGACGACCAGCAGCAGCACCAGGGTGCCGGTCACGATACGCATACGAGTCTTGGGATCCACGGTCAACGAGCGTACCTCCGGCCCACCCGCCGACGGACCGGAGCCCCGGGCCCAACGGCCACCCCAGGCCCAACGGCCACCCCGGCCGAAACGACCACCCGGACCCAAACCGCCACCCCGGGCCCGACCGCGCCCCGGCTCAGCTCCAGTCGGCGAGCGGCCAGGCGCGCAGCGACGAGTAGTGGGCGAAGCCGCCGTCCAGGTCGCTCTGCATCAGGTGCAGCTCGGCGGCCTCCCACTCGGGCCCCCGGTAGTCGGCCAGCGCGGCCGCCAGGGTGTCCAGCTCCGCCGCCGCGAGCCGCTGGACGGCCCGCCGGTGGCCGCGCGAGGAGCCGGCCCGGGCGAGCGTGAGGTGCGGGTGGAAGGCGAAGGCGTCGACCTCCCCGGTCACCGCGGCGGTGGCCTCGGACACGGCCTCGGCGAGCCGGCGCAGCGCCCAGGTCTGCCCCTCCACCCCGACCCAGAGCACCCGGTCGCCGAACCGGCCGGCGCCGGACAGCCGCAGCCGGTGCACCGGGTGCACCTCGGCGACGGCGGCCAGGCCCGCCTCCAGCTCCGGCAGTT
This sequence comes from Kitasatospora sp. NPDC059803, assembly GCF_042732255.1. NCBI lineage: Bacteria > Bacillati > Actinomycetota > Actinomycetes > Kitasatosporales > Streptomycetaceae > Kitasatospora > Kitasatospora sp. NPDC059803. The sequence goes on from NZ_JBHWIJ010000029.1 coordinate 756, forward strand.
CCTCGGCCGGCACCTCGCCGAGGAAGGCCAGGGTCAGGTGCCAGCCCTCGACGGTGGTCCAGCGCAGCCGGTCCGCCCCGGGCAGCCCGCGCACCGGCGCCACCGCGTCCGACAGCCCCTGCAGCACGTTGACCGGCGGCAGGACCGCCACGAAGAGCCTCATGGAGACATCTTCCCGCGCGAGGCGGTTTGGGCTAGAACGTTTCCTATGAAGATCCGCACCGGGGGACCGGACGACATTCCCGACATCCTCGCCCTGCTCGACAGCGCCGTGGGCTGGCTGGCCGGCCAGGGCCGCACCGGCCAGTGGGGCGACCAGCCCTTCAGCACCATCCCGGCCCGGGTCGAGCAGGTCTCCGAGTACGCCACCGAACCGTTCCTGATCCGCCTCGCCGAGGACGACGAGGGCCGCACCATCGGCTGCTGCGTGCTGTCCGAGCAGCGGGGGAAGTACATCCCCGCAGTGGACGAGCCCGAGCTGTACGTCCGCATCCTGGTCACCGACCGCAGCCGCAAGGGCTCGGGGATCGGCACCGCGCTGATCGCCGACGCGGTCGAGGAGACCCGCCGGCGCAGCCTCGGCCTGCTGCGGGTGGACTGCTACGCGGGCGCCGACCGCAGGCTGGTCGGCCAGTACCGGGCGCTCGGGTTCACCGAGACCGAGTCCTTCGAGGCCGAGCAGCCGAACGGCATCTGGCCCGGCCAGGTCCTCGCGATCCGGCTCTGACCCTTCGGCCCTGCACCGAAGGACCCCCGACCCTGCACCGAAGCCCCGGGGCGGACCACCACCCCGGGGCATGGCGCTTCGTCAGCAGGCGGGCGCCAGCTCCGACTTGGCGGCGGTGATGGTCCGCGGCACGAAGGCCACCACCCGGCCGCCACGGCCGGGGTGCAGGTCGAACCGCACCCGCAGGTCCGCGCTGCGGGCCAGCACCAGGCCCACCACACCGGCCGCCAGCGCGGACACCAGTCCGCAGGCCAGCAGGCCGAGCCGGGGCCCGTACGAGGCGGTCACCCAGCCGACGATCGGGGCGCCGATCGGCGTGCCGCCGGTGAAGACCAGCACCAGCAGGCCCATCACGCGACCGCGCATCGCGGGGTCGGTGGCCAACTGCAGCATGGAGTTGACGGAGGTGTTGAAGCTGAGTCCGAACACCCCGATCAGCGTCAGCAGCACCGCGAAGGTCCAGTAGTCGGGTGCGAACGCGGCCACCACCTCCAGCGAGCCGAAGGCCAGCGCCGCCACCACCAGCCGGCGCAGCCTGGGCACGCCCCGGCGGGCCGCGAGCAGCGCGCCGGCCAGCGAGCCGACCGCCATCGCGGTGTTCAGCAGGCCGTACTGCCCGGCGCCGACCTTGAAGGTGTCGTAGGCGAAGCCGGAGAGCAGCGTCGGGAAGTTGAAGCCGAAGGTGCCGATGAACCCGGCCAGGACCATCGGCCAGAGCAGCTCGGGCCGCTCCTTGACGTAGCGCAGGCCCTCCCGCAGCTGGCCCTTCTCGCGGGCGATCGGCTCGGTCGGGCGCAGTTCGCTCTCCCGCATGGCGAGCAGCCCGCCGATCACGGCGGCGAAGGACAGCGCGTTGACGGCGAACGCCCAGCCGCTGCCGACCACGGCGATCAGCAGGCCCGCGACGGCGGGGCCGACCAGCCGGGCGGTCTGGAAGTTGGCGGCGTTCAGGCTGACCGCGTTGGCGAGGTCCTTGGGCCCGACCATCTCGGACACGAAGGCCTGCCGGGTCGGGTTGTCGACCACGGTGACCAGGCCGAGCAGCAGCGCGAAGGCGTACACGTAGTACGGCGTCACGACGCCGCCGATGGTCAGGACGGCCAGGCCAGCGGCCAGCAGGCCCATGGCGCCCTGGGTGTAGATCAGCAGCCGGCGCTTGGGCATCCGGTCGGCGAGCACGCCGCCGAACAGGCCGAGCAGCAGCATCGGCAGGAACTGCATGGCGGTGGTGATGCCGACCGCGAGGGGGCTGCCGGTGAGGCTGAGGACCAGCCAGTCCTGGGCGATCCGCTGCATCCAGGTGCCGGTGTTGGACACCACCTGGCCGGCGAAGTAGTAGCGGTAGTTGCGAACGCGCAGGGAGGAGAACATCCCCCCGGGCCTCGTGAAGCGGGCACCTGTGGGAGACGTGGACGCGTGGGTGCGTCCGGGAGCGGCGGGGTCGTCCGCCGCGGTGCGTTCGTCGGGGTCGTCGTCGCCGCTGCCGGGCAGCCCCGTGGGGGCGGGTGCCTGGAGGTCGGCGGCCGCGGCGCCTGCCGCGGTGGGGTCGGTGGTGTGGTGGTCGTGGGGGTTGGGGGGGGGGGTGGTGGCGGGGGGGGTTTTCAGGGTGGTGTCCCGTCGGGGCGCGACGGCCCGAACTGCGGCCGTCGCGCTCCTGGTTTCTGTGGTCGGTGCTGCGGTGATGCGGTACTCCTTCTTCTCCCGGCCGGCGGGCCGGGGTCGGCGTGCCTAGAGGTGTGCGAGCTTGTAGAGCACGGGCGCGGCCTCCCGGAGGACGGCCCATTCCTCCTCGTCGAGCCCCTCGGCGAGCTCGGCGAGCCAGACGTTGCGGCGCCGGCGGCTCTCGGCGAGGATCGCCTCGGCCTGCTCGGTGCTGCTGACGACCACCTGGCGGCGGTCCTCGGGGTGCGGCTCGCGCCGCACCAGCCCCTTCTCCTCCAGCATCGCGACGATCCTGGTCATGGAGGGCGGCTGCACGTGCTCCTTCCGGGCGAGCTCACCCGGTGTCGCCTTTCCGCATCTGGCGAGGGTGCCGAGCACCCCCATCTCGGTGGGGCTCAGCGACTCCTCGACCCGCTGGTGTTTGAGTCGACGGGAGAGGCGCATCGTGGACGATCGCAGCTGATTGATCGCTGCGAGGTCCTGCTCGGACATCTCGGGCATGTTCTTTAGCTTACGTCATTACTCTCGCTAAGGAAAATGCGTTCCCATTCCACCTCGCCGGCCCCGTCCGTTCACCGCGCGCCGGAAGATCGGCCCGGTGCGATGCTGGTGCTGGGTCTCGAATGATCTCGACTGGAAGGGCCGACCAGACATGTCCGACCTCGCCGCCGACCCCGCCTCCGGCCTCCCCTCCGGCCTCGCCGCCGCGCCGGGCGACACCGGCTTCGCCCGCCTCGCCATGGTCACCATCGACTGCGCCGACCCGATCGCGCTGGCCGGGTTCTACGGCGAGCTGCTGGGCTGGGAGAGCCGCCACCTGGACGAGCAGTTCGCGATCCTGGACAACCCGGAGGGCGGCAGCCCGCTGGGCTTCGGCCGGGTCTCGGGCTACCGGCCGGAGCCGTGGACGGAGCCGGACGGCGGCAAGCACTTCCACCTGGACTTCTACGTGGACGACCTGGACGAGGCCATCGCGAAGGCGCTCGCACTCGGCGCGACCGAGCCGACGTACCAGCACGGCCGGACGCTCAAGGTGCTGATCGACCCGGCCGGCCACCCGTTCGGGCTAGCCCCGCTGGAGTGACGAACCCGGAGTGACGAGCCCGAGGTGACGAACCCGGAGTAACGGACGAACCGACCGGGTGCCGTGCGCAGGCGGTGTCAGGAGTTGGTGCCAAGATCATGCAGGCCGCGTAAAGGTCCATCCTGACCTGGGACTTCACGAAAAGCGCGAACCTTGTGCGACCGTCCGGTAGTGGCTACTGTCCCCCGTTGTCAGGGGCACCACACGCCAGGTCTCCCTTCGGCGGCGCCGTTCCCGCGCCCGTTGCCGCGTTCCTTCCCGACCATCCGTGTCCGCCCGAGGCCTGGCGCCCTTCCTCCCCCGCATCCGTCCTGGGAGCTCTCTTGGGTGAGATCCATCATGCCGACCACGGCTGGGTGACACCGGCGGTCTCGTACTTCGTCGCCTGCCTCGGCGCCTTCGTCGCCCTGCGCAGCGCCCGCTGGGCACTCGTCTCGCAGGGCCGGACCAGGGTGGTCTGGCTGCTCTTCGCCTCGACCTCGCTCGGCGCCGGGATCTGGTCCATGCACTTCATCGCGATGCTCGGCTTCTCCGTCACCGGGGTCGAGATCAGCTACCGGCCCGGGCTGACCGTGCTCAGCCTGCTGGTCGCCATCGCCGTCGTCGGCATCGGCCTGTTCACCGTCGGGTACAGCCGCCGCCCCGTCCTGTCCCTGCTGGCCGGCGGGCTGACCACCGGCCTCGGGGTCGCGGCGATGCACTACCTCGGGATGGCCGCGATGGTCCTGCCCGGCCACCTCGACTACGACCGGCTCACGGTCTGGCTGTCCGTCGCCATCGCCGTGTTCGCGGCCACCGCCGCGCTCTGGGCCACCCTGAACATCCGCGGCACGCTCGCCGTCCTGGCGGCCGCGCCGGTCATGGGCGTGGCGGTGTGCGCGATGCACTACACCGGCATGGCGGCGCTCTCGGTGCGGCTCGACTACTCGCACTCCACCCAGGGCGGCGTGATGGCGCTGCAGTTCATCTTCCCGCTCGGGGTCGGGCTCGGCTGCTACGTCTTCTTCGGCTCGCTGGCCTTCGCGGTCTCGCCGAGCCGCAGCACCACGCAGCCGCTCCTGCTCGGCCCGGCGGCGCCGCTGGTCCCGCTGGTCCCGCGCCAGCGGCGGCAGCGGGACGAGGCCGGCACCAGGCGCTGAGCCGGGCGGGCCCCAAGGCCCCGAAGCCCCTGAAGCCCCCGAAGCCCCCCGTCTCCCAGTCCCCCCCAAGCCCCCCGGGGGGGGCGGCCGGGGCGCCCCCCCCCCCCGCCCCCCCCCCGGGCCACCCCCCCCAACCCCGAGCCCCCCCCACGCCCCGGCGCGCCCCCCCGGGAGCCCCCCCGCCCCGCCCCCCCCCTCGGCTCACTCCGGCCGACGCCGCCCGCTCACTCCGGCCGCCCCAGCAGCCCGGTCAGGTGCGCGGGCGTGGCCACCGGGCAGACCTTGTGCACGAAGTCCCGCCGCAGCACGTGGTACGGCTCGCCCGCCCGGTAGAAGTTGGCGTGCATCCGCCGCAGTTCCTCCGCCCGGTACTCGGCCAGCGGCTTCGCCTCCTCGTCGACGGACCGGCGGCGCTTCTTGTCGACCAGCCGCCCGGTGAGTTCGGGCGAGGCGCCGAGCGCGGCGGCCTCCCGGACCACCCAGCGCCGGAAGGCGGCCGCGTCCCCGCCGCAGGTGCGGTCCACCAGGCCGATCCGGCGGGCGTGTTCGGCGCCGACCGGCAGCGCCTCGGTGGTCAGCCGCGCGGCCTGCTCATCGCCGACCCGGCGCGGCAGGGTGTACGTCCAGTACTCGGAGCCGTAGAGGCCCATCAGCCGGTAGTGCGGGTTGAGCACCGCCGACTCCCTGCACCACACCTCGTCAGCGGCGAGGGCCGCCATCAGGCCGCCGGCCGCCGCGTTCCCGGCCAGGGCGGCGACGGTGAGCTTGTCGGTCGTGGTGAGGACCGCGTGGACCAGGTCGTCCATCGCGTTGATGTTCTCCCAGGACTCCAGCGCGGGGAAGGCCGCGCCCTCGATGACGTTGAGGTGGATCCCGTTGGAGTAGAAGTCCCGGGGCGCCCCGAGCACCAGCACCGAGGTGGGCCGGTCGGCGGCCTCGCGGTAGGCGGCGAGCAGCCGGCGGCACTGCCCGGTGCTCATCGCCCCGCCCGCGTAGGCGAATTCGAGGTAGCCGACGTCGCCCTCCTCCCGGTAGCGCAGCTCCGACCAGGTGTCCCGGCGGGCCGCCGAGGTCGGCGTCACCGGGACTTCGCGGACCCGGTGCAGCAGACCGGCGAGCACCGTCGCGGCCGGCTGCTTGAACGTGGCGGGCCCGCCCGGGGTGCGGCGCGGGCGCAGCTGGGGGATCCAGACCGCGCCGTCCACGGTGGCGCGGCAGATCGCGCCGTCGCGGGTGGCGAGCACGGCGCCGGGCACCGGGCCGCGCAGCTCGTCCTCGGGGTGGCCGCCGTGCAGGAAGTACTCGCGCCCGAACAGCTCGTCGAGCACGCCGGGTTGGGAGTCGGCGGCGCGGAGCTTGCGCAGCACGGTGGCGGTGTCGTCGGCGGCCCAGTCGATCCGGCGCGCGTCCTGCCGCAGGAGGGGCCGCAGCCTGCCATGGACGTCCGGCCGGTCGTAGTCGAGCGGTTCGGGGGTGAACAGCCCGCCCTCGAAGCGCTGGACGGCGAGCAGGACGGCCTCGACGGCCGCGTCGGCGACCTCGCCCCGGTACAGCTCGCTCTTGCCGCAGTCGGTGACGGGGAACTCGACGGACGCCCAGATGTCGCCGGCGTCCATCTCCTCGACGGCCTGGAGGACGGTCACGCCCCAGCGGTCCGCCCCCTCGGTGATCGCCCAGTCGAGCGAGGAGGGGCCGCGGTCGCCCTGGGGCCCGGGGTGCACGATCAGGACGGTCCGGGTGGACCAGATGTCCTGCGGGACGGCCTTGGTGAGCATCGGACAGATGATCAGCTCGGGGTCGGTACGGTCCACCGCCGTCCTCATCGCCTCGTCGCCGAGGGCGAGTTGGACGGCGACCTGGTGGCCGCGCCCGCGCAGCTCGGCGTGGACGCGCTGGGTCAGGCTGTTGAACGCGCTGGCGATCAGGAGAATGCGCAAGAGGGCCTCCGGACAGGGACTGGGGTCGCGCGCAGGCGATGAAACCAGGGCATGGACACGTAATGATTACGTTCTACGCCTTCCCGCCCGACCCTCACGCACTCCGCACACCTGTGCGCCCGGCGTGGCGTCCGCTTCGCCGGATCTCCCCAGCCCCTCCCCGGAGTTGACGGCAGCGACCGCCCGCCGGCATCGACAGGCCCGGCCGCTCCCCGGCATTGACGGCCCCGGCCGCTCCCCGGCGTCGACGACCCCGGCCGCTACCGCGGAAACGCCCGGCGGGCCCGCCAGGTGGTGTGCTCGCGGGACACCGCGTCCTCCGCCTCGGCGGCCATCCGGGCCCAGCGCGCCTCGGCGTCCGGCGTCTTGAGGTCGAGGTCGGAGAGCTGGTTGCCGACGTTCTCCAGTTCGCGCGCGGCCAGCTGGTAGGCGGCGGCCAGCGGGCGCAGCTGCTTGAGCTGGGTCCAGGCGATGACGGCGGCGGCCGCGGCCGAGCTGGCGCCGAAGACGTGCACCTGGAGGGCGCCGGTGGCCTGGGCGACGGCCGCCGCCGCGCCGATGATGATCAGCGCCGCGATGCCGAGCCCCCAGGACACCGCCTGTGTCTCGCACGCCTCGGCCCGGGCGCGGTACCAGGTGCGCTGGCCCTCGACCCGGGTGCGCAGGTAGAGCATGCGGCGGGTGGTCAGGCTGCCGGCCCGCATCCGCCGCATCTCCGGGGTGATCTCGGGGACGGTGCCGGGCGGCACGATCTCCGGGTCCTCGAAGGCCCGCAGCACGTCCTCGACCTGGAGCAGGTAGCCGCGGTCCACGTCCGCGGACTCCGCCTCGCCGTCGAACGGCCGGGCCCGGACGGTGTACTTCCAGGCCAGCGTCTTGACCGACTCGGCCGCCGCCCGGGCCTCGTACCAGCGCCCCTGCGGGTTGCTGCGGCGCAGCCGGGACCAGAAGTAGCCGGCGATCAGGAAGGCGCCCACCGAGTACAGCGGCACGCTGTCGAAGGAGCCGCGGTCCTTCGGCCCGGGGAACGAGCCGATCACGGCGGCGATCACCAGCATGGCGATCAGTCCGCGGTACCAGCGCAGCGTCTCGCGCTGGCCGTCCAGCGAGGCCTTGTCCGCCGTCCAGAACAGCTCCGGCAGCAGCTTCGCCTCGTCTCCCCCGGGCGGATCCTGTTGCACCATCGGTCGAGCCCCCTCCCCGTGTCCGTCCAGGCAGTATTCCCTCCGTCAACTTCGCTACACAGGCCCCTTTTTGACATTTTTCCCGGCGGTGATCGCCGAACCGCCCTCGCAACCGGTACAACCGGTTGCATGCCGCTGCACTGGAAGCTCGTCATCGACTGCGCCGACCCGAACCGCCTGGCCGCCTTCTGGGCCGCCGCCCTCGACCACGCCCTTGAGGAGCACAGCGCCCTGATCACCCGCCTGCTCGACGCCGGTGCCGTCACCCCGGACGCCGTCACCGAGGTCGACGGCCACCCCGCCTGGCGCACCCTCGCCGCCGTCCGCCACCCCGAGGACCCGTACGACCCCGCCACCGGCACCGGCCTGGGCCGCCGCCTGCTCTTCCAGGCCGTCCCCGAGCCGAAGCACGGCAAGAACCGCCTCCACCTCGACGTGCACCCGGGCCCGGGCGAGCGCGAGTCCACCGTCGCCCGCCTCCAGGCGCTCGGCGCCACCGTGCTGAACGACGTCGAGGAGCCCGGCGGCTCGTGGACGCTCATGGCAGACCCCAACACACGCGACTACCAGTTCTGTGCAGCATAGCCGCAGGTCAGCACCAACAACAGAGCCCCGCCCGGCACTTGGCCGAACGGGGCGTTCTACTGTCTGGCGAGGCTCACTCGGAGGAGCGAACGGAGTGGTGCGGCACTGCCCAGCAGTCACGCGACCAGAACCGGGTAACCCCGTCTGTCCACGGTCGGCAGTCGTTGACCGTACGGGGCTCGTAGCGGGCTTCGTGGCGGTCCGGGGTGAGGATCTGCCACCCGTCCCGCTCGCACTGCCGTAGACCCCGCGTGTTGCCCCTGCGGGTGCCATCCGGAAGCGGCCTTATGAACACCCGAGCCATCACGCCCCCCGACCAGCGAGAGCGTGCGCCCCGGGGTAGGTGTACCCGGGGTCAGGGAGACCCAGAACCACCGCACGGAGTGCCGCGCGCCGCTCACGCTGGCGCTGCCTCTCGTCGTACTCGCGCTGCATCTCGTCCAGCTCGGCGAGCCACGCGCCGTGGTCTATGTACGGGCGGACCACTGTGCCCGCGTACAGCTCCTGCGGCTCGGTCCACGGTCCCCGCAGGTGACCCCGAGGGACCTCGGCCATCGGGGCCGGAGTGGCGGCAGAAACGGATGCGGCATGGCGCCGACTGTGAGCCGGAAGGATGAGAACCAGGGCTCGGAGTAGGGCCAAAACGATAAGATGACGCACGTCGGCAGCTCCCTAATAGCTGTGCGGACGAATGGCCCCGGTGACTGGTCGCACAGTCCCGGGGCTCTTTGGTGGTGGTGCGGATTTCGACCGTACCCAACTCCTATAGGTACGTCTAGATACGTTCATGCTCGTAGCGAAACGCGCGAGGTCGTTTGGGTAGTCCTACGCTTTTGGATATGGATGTAACCCCCATCGACCCGGACGCCGAAGCGCACCCGTATCAGCAGATTGCGGCGGACATCATCCGGGCCATTCGGTCCGGGGAACTGCGTGTCGGGGCCCGAGTGCCGTCCGAGAGCACGCTGATCCAGGCATACGGCGTTGCCCGGAACACTGCCCGCCATGCTGTCGAGCACCTGCGCTCAGAAGGGTGGGTCCGGACCCTTCCGCAGCGCGGCACGTTCGTGGCGGACCGCACCGGCCAGACCGCCGGAGACCAGCAGGCCCCGTCCGCCGGAGTTGACCAGTAAGGCGGGGCCGGATGGCTGCGGGTCAGGCTCGGACGAGTTCGGCAGCGCGCTGCCCCAGGTCTGCGGCGCCGGGGATTCCGCGCCGGGACCAACTCGTCATTGTGGTACGGACTTTGTGAAGGTCCTTCTTGTGCCGGTCCGAGACGACTCCGTCCATGAAATCCAGGGACTGGCCCCAGATCCCCACGGCTTCGTCGTGGCGGCGCTGGGCGGCAACGGAACGGGCCAGGTTCCCGAGCGTCAGGGCGTGAATGCGCCGGAACGCCTCGGGGTCACGCCCGGCGAGGGCTGCGCGATGGTGGCGTTCGGCCGCCTGGTGGTCTTTCAGCTCGGCCAGGGTCTTCGCGGTGTGAGAGGCGACGGTTGCCGCCACCGGCCCGGTAGCCGCCGTGAAGGACGCGGGCGGCGTCGCGGTGTCGAGCATGGCGTCCTCGGCTGCGAGAAGCGCCGCTGCAGCCTTCCGTCCACTCCCCACGGCCCCGTACGCCCTGGCGCTCGTGATCAGCAGCAGGGCCTCAGTCTGCGGGTCCACCTTGCCGCGCGCTCGCCGTAGGGACTCCTCCGCCAGTTCGACGCAGAATTCCGGCTGCTTGAGGTTGAGGGCCTGATGGGCGAGAGCGCGCATCATCCAGGCTCCGTGTCCTGTTGGGTCGCTCTCGCAGGCGAGTTGGTAGCCGAGAAGGTAGTACCGCTGTGCGGCACCTTCCCGGCCCAGGTCGTGGTACTTCCACGCGGCGAGGTACGACAGTTCGGCCGCCACGCCATAGGCGTCCCGACGAACCCACTCGGAGGGGTACACGGCTTGGAGCATCGGCACCACCGTGTCGGTCAGGTAGGTGGTCACGGCACTCAGCCCGTGCCCACCGCCGAGACGCTCGTCAGCGGCGGTGAACACGCTGGTGATGTGCCGGACAGTGGCCACCTCGCCGACGCCCACTCGGCCGCCGGTCTTTCCCGCTCGCAGGGTGGCGGCGACGGCTTGGTGATCGTAGGTCAGGGGCAGCGCCACGGCGGCGGTGGCGAACGCACTGGCGAGGAAGTCACGGCGGGACTGCATCACGGCTCTCCCGAGGTCGGCGGCGGTGGCCAGCGGGTCGGCGCTCATAACCTCCCCGATCGCCTCCGACCCTAATCCGATCTCCGCCACGGTCACCTTGCGACGCGTCCTCCGAGTAAGGGCCTCGGCAAGATACTGCGGCGTGCGCCCGGTGGGGGTACCGCCGGCCACCCAGTGAGCGACGGCCGAGGGCGCCGTTGCCAGATGCTCTCCTGCCTCGGAAGCGACCGCGCGCACTGTCGTCGCCAGCGCCTGGTACGTGCATCCGGCCTCGGCGATGGCACGGGCCAGTGCCTCGTTTGGTGCCTTAGTGTCCGTCAACTGTCGCCCCTAATTGCGATCTTGAACGGGTTGAACGGGATCGGTGCCCTCACACCGTACCGCCGGAGCGTGACTGGCTGTTCACTGATTGCACCGGAAGGCCAGGGGGTTTCCGCCCGGCTGACGCGGCAATGGCGACACCGGCCGCAAGCCACGCGGTGAACCCCGCCAGCAGTCCGCATGCTCCTCCCCGGTCTTCGGGGAGGAGCACCAATCCGCAGCAGTTCCCATGGAAGGAGCAGGACTATGCCCGCCAACATCGAGGTCAGCAACCTGACGCGGCGCCTGGACCACTCGGTGCCGGACGGCGACTTCGCGCCCGTGGGCGTCGAGGCCCTGACGCGGCGCCTGGACCACATGGTCCCGGACGGCGACTTCGCGCCCGTGGCCGTCGAGGTCTGACGCCAACTCTCGTTTGATGCCGATTAGTTGACGGCATGGCGGGTCGGCTCGGGTGACCACCGGGCCGACCCGCCGCACGAGTCGCCACACAGTCCCAAGCAAGGAGAGTCCGCAGTGAACACCACCATCGCCACAAGCGTCCCGGTCGGCTCCTTCTTCGACCTCAGCCGGAAGGACCCGGAACTTCTCCGCCTGCGCGAGGAGGGCGCCGAGAGTGCTCTGCCGTTCGCCCTCATGGAACGCCTGCTCAAGTCCGGCACGCCCTACGCACAGCACGCCCGTTCCCTGCGCAGCGAGAACGTGACCGTGGCCGGAGTGGCCTTCGACTGGTTCGACGCCCAGCTTCCCGGCGAGATCGCGAACGAGATCAACCTGACGAACTACGAGATCGCCGAGCACACCGACGACCGCCGCGAGGCGCTGTCCGAGGCGCTGGACTGCCTGTCGCTGGTCCACCCCGAGGGATTCGCCCGAGTGCGCGAGTTCGTGCGCGGGTTGCTGTGGGTCGGGCTCAAGCCCGGTGTCCGCGCTTCTTCGCTGACCAGCTCCAGTGACCCGGCGCTCCCGTACATCGTCTTGTTCTCCGACAAGGCCCGGCACCACATCCCGCCGAACACGGTCAGCCCGGAGCCGTCCCCCCGCTTCCTGGCGGAGAACCTGCTCCACGAGGGGACGCACCAGTCGATCAGCTTCCACGTCCTTCAGCACCAGGTCTTCGCCGACGGGTACTCGTCCAAGGAGTCCCCGAAGATCGAGATCAAGTGGCGAGCGAGTCAAGGCGTCGCGCGCAACCAGTTCTGGGAGGTGGACCGGGCCTTCCACGCGACCTGTGTCTACAACCAGTTGCTGAGGTTTCGCCGAACCGAGCTGGACCGCGACGACCTGACCGCCAACGAGCGCGCGTGCTTCCAGGCTGCTTATGACGAGGGCCTGCCCGCCGTCCGCTACCTCATGCGCGAACTCGAACTCCTGAGTGAGCACTTCACCCCGCATGGGGTGGAGCTGCTGGCCGATCTGCGCCAGCAGACCGACCACCTGTAGTGCCACCCTGAGCAGAACCGAACGAGGAGGGTCCGGTGCTCCAGCACCTCATCACACAAGACGCCGGCCTGCGAATGGTCCCGATCGACCGGGGCAAGTTGACCACTGCGGTTGGCCAACTCCAGGACGATTTAAGGGCTTTGCCCGAGGGGGCCGACCCCGCTCGCACCCGGGCCCTGACTCGGTGGATCGGCGTCGGGCAGGTGTGCTTGGGCCGCTACGAGGAGGCCCTGACGTTCCTGCGGCAGTCGCTCGACTTGGCCGCAGCGAGCGGCAACGCCCGAGCGGTCGTCGCCACCAGCCTCAACCTCGGCGACGCCCACCGCTACGCCGGTGACATGCGGGCAGCGGATGCGCTCTACCGCAGTGCCCTGGGCACCGCGCGGAGCCACCAGCCGGAACTGGTGGACTTCGCGCTCCAGCACACCGGTAAGCACCTGATGGAGCGTGGTGACCTCGCGGGCGCGGAGGCCCATCTCCGGGAAGCGCTGCGGCTGCGGATCGCCAAGGGTGACACCGAGCTGATCGGGTCCACACAGGCAGCGCTCTCGCGGGTGGAACTGCTGATCGACCAAGCCGCCGCGCCGAGGGTGGAACCCGCCGTGCCCGACCAATGGAGCGGTCAGTGGACTTCGTGGCTCCAGTCCAACACCACGGCCCGGACCCCGGACCGGTGGGCAGAGGACTTCCCCGCCGTCCGGGGCGCCGTACGCGCGCTGACCGCTCATCAACGGGTGCAGCCGCGACACCTGCGCGACCAGCCGTTCCCGGCTGAGCTGATCTCCGCCATGGCACAGGAGGCCGAGGAGGCCCTGACCGCCAACGGATACCTTCACAACGGCAAGTGGAACGCGGCCGTTGGCGACGCAGCGAACCGCTTCGTCGGGCAAGTCGATCTCGCCGCAGTCGTCACGGAGTCCACTGGCTTGGAGGTCGAGCAGCCGCACAACGGTGTCTATATCGCCTATCTGGAAGAGGGGCAGTTCCTCGACTTCCACGTTGACGAGTTCGGGTTCGGTGAGGCCAACCTGATCCTGTGTCTCAAGCACGAGCGTTCCGCCGCAACTCCGACCGTGAGCGCTACCGTCTTCATCGGCGCTGACGGCTACCGTGCGTGCGATCTGGCGGCGGGCGAATGCGTCGTGTTCGACGGGGCGATCACCCCGCACGGAAGGACGCCCCTCGGTGCCGGAGAACGCGTGACCCTCATCAGCTTCGGATTCCGTGCGCGTGACGTGGCGAAGCGTTCGGCCGCTCACCTCCCGGCGGCGCCGAACTGAGCACGGTTGGAGCCTCCGCTTGAGGCGACGCCGAAGCGGTTCGCCAAATGCAGAAAGGCCCCGCCCTGACCTCCACTGCGGGAGAACAGGACGGGGCCTCTGCAATTTCTGCCACCGACTCACCGTCATCACTTGGCGGGATGATCAGTCCCAGATATCGGAATCGTCGTCAGGCTCCGGCGGGGCAATGGCGACGCGGGCGCTCGGCGACAAGCCCAACTCTCGGATATAGCGTGTGAGTTGGGAGCGGTACTGTGCCGCGATGGTGGCGGCGCCGTTCTTCACGGTGCCGCGCTCGGCAGTGACCATGAGTCCGCGTTCGGACAGGTCACGCTCGGCCTGGTCGATCCGTGCCACGCAGACGCAAAGATCCTTGACGGTCGAGTGGTCCACCTCACCGAGCCCGGCAGCAACTTCGAGAATCGGCACAACGCGCTGCCATTCGGCCGAGGCCATTTCTCGACAGCGGATATTGGCTGCTTGGGTCTCAGCGGCCGGCGAGTCCTTGAATACCTCCCGCCAATCGGGCTCGGCGAGCACGGCGCGCGGAACAATCACCCCCTCTCTAATTTCGGACTTGGACGGGTTCCCTTCGCGGGCCCGTATTGCCGCTGGCTTGGGTCGGTACCGGTCGGCCATGGGCTCCTCTCTCACTCGCCCGGGTCTCCAAAAGTGGCTACAGCTCCGGCGAGGGTTCTTTCTCTCCCTGCCGATCAATGTCCGGCCGGATCGGGAGTACCCCCCTGGGTGAGTGGCCTAGTCGTTCTGTGCAGCTACGTACGTCTCTCGCCGATCAACAAGGCTCTGATTGAAATCGGCCGCGATCTGTGCCGACTCCACTTCGAGACGTTCAACGATTTCATCAAGGATTCGCGCCTCGTAGTATCGCTGCTCGGGCACGGTCACAAATTCGCCGATAGTCCGCTGTGCCCGCTGCGCCTCGGTCAGCACGTATGCACGCTTGTGCCGGGCGGCCCGGTACTCAACATATGCCGCGAACCAGGGTTCAGCCGACAGCGCGTCATAGAATCGCTGTCGGGCGTCGTCACCGGAATTCGCTGCTTCGCTGGCCCGCTCTGGCCAGTTGCTGGCGAACTCTCGACTGTATTCGATCTCTCGTTCCGCGCGACGGGCCTTCTCGGCGTCCTCGGCGGCGCGCAACTGTGCCTCAGCATTAGCCAGCGGGCCGGAGACCTTATCGATCTGCGCGCGCAGCTTGGCGACGCGCTCGGCGGCCCTCTCCATTTCGGTGCTCATATCAGTTGCCGCCCTTCGTGGTGTCGCGCCCGTGCTGGGCTGCAATCTTCTTTGCGTTCTCGTAGTAGCCGAGCATGATGTGGGCGGTGGCGCCCATGCGGCCGTACGCCTCGGGGTTCGAGTCCCGCAGCGCGGTCAGCTGCTCCATGCGCTCGTCTCGCTGCCACTCGGCAGCGCGGGCCGCATCCTTGTCCCGGAAGCCGTCCAGATAGCCAACCCGGTTCAGGGTGTCACTCACGATGTTGTCCGTCCTTCACGGGCCGCAGGTTGTTGCGGCCCTCTACTGGTTATGGGGAGCGGACCTTGCCGGGCTCCTCACGGGGCGTGCGGTTGTGGCCTTTCCCGGGTTGTATGGGGAGCGGACCTTGCCCGCTCTGCCCTCGCTCATGTGAAGGGCGGCGGGTTCCGGATCTCGGTGGCGAGGTGGCGAGAGTGGTCCTGTTTCTTGTTTTTCTTAGTTTTTTCTATGCAATCAAAAAAATAGGTAAGAACCACCACCCATCACCCCTCTTGCGCTGTCGGCCGGTCCGGGGCCGGCGGGAGCCGAGGCCACAGGTGCCCGTCTGCGGGCACGAGAGAGCCCCGGCCGACCCATGGGGGGCCGGCCAGGGCTATTCGGGGCTCTATGGGGCCGTTACGTGGCTGCGGGCAGTACCTCGGGAACCGTGCTGGTATCCCATGCGAAAAGCTCCTCGGCGGCAGGGTCGAGTTCGTCGTTCATGGTGAAGTCCACCCGCCGGGTGTCGAGCTTGCGCCACCCGCCACGGGTGCCCCGGCGGACGTTCAGCCGGACTCCGGCGTCAACGAGCATGCCGCGCCGCTTCGCCGTGTCGGCAGCCTGCCAGTCGTCGGCGAAGGTGCGCCCGGTTGCCGTGGTGATGCGCTGTGGCTCGGTCCTCTCCCGGGACTCCAAGTCGGCTATGCGGCTGTCCAGCGCATCGTGTCGCCGCTGCCACTCCTGCGCGGCATGCCTGGACTTCTGCTGTCCCTGGATTTCCAGATGCGCGGTGAACTCGGCCACGGTGGCGTTCAACTCCGGCTCGGGATCGTACCCAGGGACGACCCTGGTCGTTCGGGTCTGGATACCGCCGACCAGGCGCAGGAACTCGGCCATCACGTACTCGTCCGCCCAGTCCCCCCTGACGTTCGCGGGCGCTTCGCACTTGTCTCCCCGGGCGTGGTAATTGCACTTGTATACAGGCGCCTGATTCTTCTTGCTCTCCTGCCTGTTGAGGTACATGCGCCCGCCGCACGAATCGCAGTGGATGACGCGCAGCAACAGCGCTTCCGTGTCGGACCGCTCGCCATTGTTGATGCTGCGTTCGTCCAGAACGGCGCCGATCTGGTCGAACTCCTCGCGGGCGAGAATCGGCGTCTCGCTGCACATGACCGGGTTCCCTTGGTCGTCGCGCACGGGCACGCCGTTGTGCATCTTCCAGCCCAACAAGACCTCATTGCGGAGCATCCGGGTGATGACAGCGGGGGTCCACTGGAACGTCTCCCGCACGACGTGCTGACCCTTGGTCCCGCCGGTCTTGCCGCCCCGCTCGCGGCCCATCTTGTCGGCCCAGTAGTCGCGCGGGCTGAGCACACCATCGGCGTTGAGATCCGCAGCGATGGCGGACACCGTGGCTCCCTCCAGCAGCTCACGGACGATGCGCTCAATGACCGCCACGGCGTCCGGATCGGGCACCATGGTCCAGCCCTTGCCGCCGAACTCCTCGGGCATCGGGGCGGGCATGTAGCCGTACGGCGGACGACCCCCGCCGCGCCAGCGAAGCGGCATCTTGCGCATGGCGGCCTGCGCGCCGCTCACGCGGTCGCTGATGGACTGCGACTCGAACTGTGCGGCGAAAGCCAGCATGAACAGTTGGAGTTCTGCCATGGGGTCCATGGGGTTGCGGAAGTCGAACACCTGCCGACCCCCGCCCAGCCCCTCGGCGAAGATGAGCACCTTCCGGTGCTCGCGCGCCCAGTTGGCGAGCGCGTACATGTGCCCCATGGACCGGATAGCGCGATCGAACCGCCAAAAGCACAGCGCGTCGTAGGCATCCGGGTTGTTCAGCCAGCGAACAAGCTGTGGGCGCTCCCACGGGGACGTCTTGGACGCGCTGACGTCAAGATCCACCGCTTCGCGCAGCGCGTCACCCTCGCCGAACGTGACCCGCAGTTCTCCGGCTACGTGGTCGCACGCTTCCCGCTGGCGCTCGGGGCTGGTGGTCTCGTCCGTGAGGACGGACAGCCGGATGCACCGGACGCCCCGAAGCGTCTCGGTGAACACAGTGCCGGACAGTGGGTTGCGAGCATCTTCCATGTCCCACTTGGGGAGCGCGCCTTGCCCCTGACCAGCTTCCGAGCCCCTGACCAGAACAGATGCGGCTGCCATCTCTCACACTCCAGAACATCCAGTTCTGTGTGTTGGGAGACCCCGAGGGCAATGAGTTCTGCGTCCACTGACCGCCGGCCCTGGGGCGGCGCCCCCGGGAACGACGGCGGCCCCGCCCTTCCCCGGAGGGGGACAGGACGGGGCCGCCGGTGGAGCGGTACGGCGTCAGAGCAGGCCGAGGGCCGGCATCAGGTAGTAGAAGGCGAACACCGACGCCACCGCGTACAGCGGGACGGGCACGCTGCGCCCGCGCCCGGCGGCCAGGCGCAGGACGCAGAAGGCGATGAAGCCGAAGCCGATGCCGTTGGTGATGCTGTAGGTGAACGGCATCATCACGATCGTCAGGAAGGCCGGGATCGCGATGGTGTGGTCCGACCAGTCGATCTCCTTGATCGAGCCCGCCAGGATCAGGAAGCCGACGGTGACCAGGGCCGGGGTCGCGGCCTGGGCCGGGACCATGGTGGCGAGCGGCGTGAGGAAGAGCGCGACCACGAAGAGCAGGCCGGTGACGATCGAGGCGAAGCCGGTCCGGGCGCCCTCGCCGACACCGGCGGTGGACTCCACGAAGCAGGTGTTCGCGGAGGCGGAGGTGGCGCCGCCGGCCGCGGTGGCGATGCCGTCGACCATCAGGATCTTGTTGATGCCGGGCAGGTCGCCGTTCTCGTCGAGCAGGTGGGCCTCGTCGGCGACGCCGAGGATGGTGCCCATCGCGTCGAAGAAGCAGGACATCAGCACGGTGAAGACGAACAGCACGCCGGTCAGCACGCCGACCTTCTCGAAGCCGCCGAACAGGCTGACCTTGCCGACCAGGCCGAAGTCCGGGGCGGCGACCGGGTTGCCCGGCCAGGCCGGGACGGTCAGGCCCCACTTGAGCGCCGGGACGTCGACGAGCTTGTCGATCACCACGGCGAGCGCGGTGCTGACCACGATGCTGATCAGGATGGCGCCGGGCACCTTGCGGATCAGCAGGACGAGGGTGAGCAGCAGGCCGAACACGAAGATCAGCACCGGCCAGCCGAGCAGGTGCCCGCTGCCGCCGAGCTGCAGCGGGACGGTGGTGTGCGCGGCGTCCGGCATGCGACTGACGAAGCCGGAGTCGACCAGGCCGACGAGGGCGATGAACAGGCCGATACCGATCGCGATGGCCTTGCGCAGCCCGAGCGGCACGGCGTTCATGACCCGCTCGCGCAGGCCGGTGGCGACCAGCAGCATGATCGCGAAGCCGGCCAGCACGACCATGCCCATGGCGTCCGGCCAGGTCATCTTGGGGGCGAGCTGGAGCGCCACGATGGTGTTGACGCCGAGGCCGGCGGCCAGGCCGATCGGGACGTTGCCGATCACGCCCATCAGCAGGGTGGTGAGACCTGCGGTGAGGGCGGTGGCGGTGACCAGCTGGGCGCTGTCCAGGTGGGCCCCGGTCATGTCCGTGGCGCTGCCCAGGATGATCGGGTTGAGCACCAGGATGTACGCCATGGTGAAGAAGGTGGCGACGCCGCCGCGGATCTCGCGCGGCAGGGTGGAGCCGCGCTCGCTGATCCGGAAGTAGCGGTCCAGGGCGCCGGCGGGGGGCTTGGGGGCGCTGGAGGCGGGTTCGGGCGACTCGGTGGTCGGCTGGACCACAGGCATGCGTGCGTCCTCTGTGGGGGAGCTGAGGAGGGGGGACGCCCGGGGCGACGGTGGCCGGGCGGGGAACTTTCAGTATGGTTTCCCGATCGCACACGCGCTATCTTCGCGCGTAGAAACCAGAGGGCCCCTGCGGGCCTGCCGCCGCACCGTACGCTAGGCCCCATGCCCAAGACGCCGCTGCACCCCTCGCCCCCTCCGCTGGAGGCCAACGACGTCGCCATCGTCGGCGGCGGCACGGTGCTGTGGTTCGTCGCCTTCCTGGCCCTGCTCCCCTTCCAGGGCACCCTCTCCGACCACGGCCACGGCACCTGGCCGTGGATCTGCCTCTCCGGCGGCCTGCTCGGCCTGATCGGCCTCTGGTACTGCCGCGCCCGACGGGACGCCATCGCCCGCGACCGCGCCGCCGAGGCCGCGAACCGGGCGGCCGGAGACGACGGCCAGGACCCGGCCACCCAGTCGGACTGAATAGTCCTTTAGTAGCACGCACCGGACATAAGGCACCCGTAGAGTCGGTGCCATGACGCAGCCTGCCCACCCCGCGGAAGAGCAGCCCGGCGACGCCGACCGCCCCGACGGTGCGCACCCCCTCGGGCTGCTGCCCGGCCGACGCGGCGGGCTGACCTCCGCCGAGGTGGCCGAACGCGTCGCGCGCGGACAGGTCAACGACGTCCCCGTACGGTCCAGCCGCTCCGCCAAGGAGATCGTCCGGGCCAACGTCTTCACCCGCTTCAACGCGATCATCGGCGTGATGTTCGGGATCATCCTGATCGTCGGCCCGCTCCAGGACGGCCTGTTCGGCCTGGTCATCGTCGCCAACACGGCGATCGGCATCATCCAGGAGCTGCGCGCCAAGAAGACCCTGGACAGCCTGGCCCTGATCGGCGAAGCCCGCCCCGAGGTCCGCCGGGACGGCACCGTCGAACAGATCTCCGTCGCCGAGATCGTGCTCGACGACACGGTGCTGCTCGGCATCGGCGACAAGGTGATCGTCGACGGCGAGGTCACCGAGGCGGACGGCCTGGAGATCGACGAGTCGCTGCTCACCGGCGAGCCCGACCCCGTCCTCAAACAGCCCGGCGACCAGGTCATGTCCGGCAGCTTCGTGGTGGCCGGCGCGGGCGCGTTCACCGCCACCAGGGTCGGCCGCGAGGCGTACGCGGCGCAGCTCGCCGAGGAGGCCAGCCGGTTCACCCTGGTGAAGTCGGAGCTGCGCAGCGGCATCAACAGCATCCTGCGCTTCATCACCTACCTGCTGATCCCCACCGCCATCGGCCTGATCATCAGCCAGCTGGCCGTCGAGGGCCGCGACTGGCGCGAGGCCGTGCGCCGGATGGTGGCCGGGATCGTACCGATGGTCCCCGAGGGACTGGTCCTGCTGACCTCGGTCGCCTTCGCGATCGGCGTGATCCGGCTGGGCCGCAAGCAGTGCCTGGTCCAGGAGCTCCCGGCGATCGAGGGCCTGGCCCGGGTCGACACCGTCTGCCTGGACAAGACCGGCACCCTCACCGAGGGCGGCATGGACGTCGTCGACCTGCGGGTCCTCTCCGACGGCGAGCCCGGCGCCCCCGACCCGGACACCATCAAGCACGCGCTCGGCGTGATGGCCGGCGCCGACGCCCGCCCCAACCCCTCCATGCAGGCGGTCATCGACGCCTACGGGCGCGGCGACGGCGGCGCCCCGGGGGCCGGCGGCTCCCCGGCCGCCGACGGCTGGCGGGTGATCGAGGCGATGCCGTTCTCCTCCGCCCGCAAGTGGAGCGGCGTGCAGCTGCTGGAGCCGCAGGGCGGCGAGGCCAGCTGGCTGCTCGGCGCCCCCGACGTGCTGCTGCCCGCCGGGCACCCGGCGCTCACCGAGGTCGACGAGCTGGGCGCCAAGGGCCTGCGGGTGCTGCTGCTCGGCCGCACCCCCACCCCGCTGGACTCCCCCGACCCGGCCGACGGGCTCGCCCCGCTCGCCCTGGTGGTACTTCAGCAGCGGCTGCGCCACGACGCCGCCGCCACCCTGCGCTACTTCGAGGGCCAGCAGGTGCAGGCCAAGGTCATCTCCGGCGACGCCGCGGTCTCGGTCGGCGCGGTCGCCAGCCATCTCGGTCTGCCCGGCGCCGACCACCCGCTGGACGCCCGGACGCTGCCCGCCGAACCGGACGCCCTCGCCGACACGGCCGAACGGACCACCGTCTTCGGCCGGGTCACCCCGCAGCAGAAGCGCCAGCTGGTCGCCGCCCTGCAGTCCCGCGGACACACCGTGGCGATGACCGGAGACGGCGTCAACGACGTGCTCGCGCTCAAGGACGCCGACATCGGCGTGGCGATGGGCACCGGCAGCGACGCCACCAAGGCGGTCGCCCAGATCGTGCTGCTCAACGACTCCTTCGCCACCCTGCCCTCGGTGGTCGCCGAGGGCCGCCGGGTGATCGGCAACATCGAGCGGGTCGCGGGCCTGTTCCTGGTGAAGACGGTCTACTCGGTCCTGCTGGCCCTGCTGGTGATCTTCACCCACTCGCCGTACCCGTTCCTGCCCCGGCACTCCACCGTGCTCTCCACCCTCACCATCGGCATCCCGGCCTTCTTCCTCGCCCTCGCCCCCAACAACGAGCGGGCCCGCACCGGCTTCGTGAAGCGCGTCCTGCGGCTCGCCGTGCCGGGCGGCGTCATCGCCGGCACCGGCACCTTCGTCGCCTACGCGCTGGCCCGCTCCGACCACGCGACCGACCTCAAGGCCGACACCAGCGTTGCCACCCTGACGCTCTTCCTGATCGCCATCTGGGTGCTCGCCATCGTCGCCCGCCCCTACAACTGGTGGCGCCTGCTGCTGATCGGCACCATGGGCGGCGCCTTCGCCCTGGTCCTGCTGGTGCCCTGGCTGGCGGAGTTCTTCCAGCTCTCGCTGGTGGGCACCCGCGACCCCCTGGTCGGCGTCGGTATCGCGGTGGTCTGCGGCCTGGCCCTGGAGATCGCCTGGCGCTTCATGAAGCGCCGCGGGATGGAGTGAGGCCCTGGCACCCCCGGCCCGCAGCCTGGATGATCGATCGCGGAAGGGGGTGCCGACATGGCCCACACGGGTGGGGAAACCGAGCGCGAGACCGGGCAGGTGGAGGCGTTCACCGCCTTCCTGGCCGGCCTGCTGGCGGCCGGACTGACGGTCCTGGTCCTGGTCGGCGGCCGCTGGCTGACGAACGCCGGCGAGGTGACCGCCCCGGCGCTGCCGTGGGTGCCGACGGCCGTGAAGGCCCTGGTGGCGGCCGTCTGGCTGGCCACCACCACCGTCGTCTACCTGCGGCTCAAGCGCCGTGGGCGGGCCCGCTGAGCGCTCAGCCCTCGAAGTCCCGCGCCGCGGACAGTTCGTACGCCCGGTCCGGATCGGTGAGCACGGCCAGCACCTCGAACCGCCGGTGCCACTGCCCGACCGACCAGGCGAGCCCGGCCGCCAGGCCCTCCGGGGTGGCCGCGTGCAGCAACCCGGGCACCGGCGGGAGCTCGAACTCGTCGTCCTCGTCGGCGGCCTCGGCCGCGTCCGGGTCGTAGGGCGCCTCCGGGGCGTCCGCCTCGACGTCCCAACGCCAGTCCACGGCGGCGTCGTCGCCGTCCGGGCCGACCACCAGCAGCTCCTCGTGCTCCTCGTAGGCGACCGGGCAGCCGGGCAGCAGCTCCCGCACCACGGCGGGGACCCGGTGCAGCACCCCCTCGGAGAGCACCCGCCCGCCCGCCACCTCGCTGGCGAGCGAGACGTGCAGCCGCTCGGCGAGGTCGGCGGCGAGCGCCGGGGCGACCGGCACCAGCGGGTACGGGTGCAGGAGCTGGACGAGGTCGGGCGCGTCGGCGACGACCGCCCTGGAGGAGTCGACGACCACCGTGTGGGCCGGCCGGCGGCCGGTGTCCGGGTCGAGCGGCGGCAGCGCCCGCACCACGTCGACCGGTTCGATCCGCTCGATCTCGACCCGGGCCAACGCGCTGTGCAGGCCGTGCAGTTGGCGGTGGCCGAGGTCGGAGGCCGGATCGGTGAGCCGGTCCAGCACCTCGTCCGGGCCGTGCGGTTCGGCGAGCAGCGCGGCCAGCGTGGTGCGCACCCCGAGCGCGTGCAGGAACTGCTCGTCCAGGGTCGTCCGGGCCTCGTCGTAGAGGCCGCGCAGCAGCGGGTCGGCACCGGCGGCGCGCAGTCCGGCGGGCTCGCGGCCGTCCAGCACCGGGTGGTCGCGCAGCCACCAGGCGGTGTACGGCGGCAGGTCGGTGTAGGAGCCGTCCGGCAGCAGGGTGCGGACGGGGTTGACGACGGCGTCCCGGTACGGCGGGCGGGAGAGCGCGGCGAGCGCCTCCGGCCAGGCGTCGTCGTCGACCAGGTCGAGGTCGCGGACGGCCAGCAGTTCGGCGGCCACCGGCGGGACGCCCGCGACGTCGTCGGCCTGTAGGGCTTCGAGGGCGTCCTCGGCCCAGTCGGCGAGGCCGTCGGGCGCCTCGTCGAGCAGCCCGGTGGGGTGGCCGCCGGCCGCGCGGTCGGCGGGCGCGGTGGGGTCGAGCCGCTCCAGGTCGTCCGGGTCGAGCACCACGTCCTCGGCGCGGACGAGGACGAAGTCGGCGAGCACGCCGACGGCGGTGAGCACCTCCGGGCCCCAGCGCTCCAGCAGTTCGTCGTCCACCCAGCCGGCGTCCTCCTCGCGGGCGAGAGCCGCGAACGGGCTGCCGGGCAGGACGAGTTCACCGGCGCGGGCGGGCTCGCCCTCGTCGTCGAGCAGGGCCAGCCGGGCCAGCCAGCGGTGCTCGCCGGCGGCCGGGCCGGCGACCTTGACCAGCGCCAGGACGGCGTCCGCCAGTTCGAGCGCGGCCTCGACGTCGTCCTCGGCCACCTGGTAGGAGCGGGCGACGGCGGCCCGCACCTCGGGGGTGTCGAGCACCCCGGCCGGGGTGGCGGTGCTGGCGCCGAGCTTGGCGAGCAGCGGGTGGGCCGCCTCGGGGTGGGCGAGCCGCAGGTCGAGGGCGGCGAGCGCGTCGGCCAGCGACTCGGGGTAGCCGGGGAAGGCCGCCCAGTCGGCGTCCTCGGAGGGCAGCAGGACGCGCCGGGGCCCGGTGATGGTCCGGCCGTCGGCGAGCGGGACGGGCAGCGCGCCGAGCGCCTCCGGGTCTGCGGCACCGAGCGCCGCGTACAGGTTGCGCCACCAGGCGGGCTCGCGGTCCAGGCCGCCGAGCTGGTCGACCACGTCGGCCAGCGGCACCCGGCGCACGTTCAGCACCCGCAGCTCGGTACGGCGCTCCAGCCCGGCCGGCAGCAGCCCGGGGAAGATCGGCGCCAGCGCCTCGACCACCGAGCCGTCCGCTCCCTCCAGCAGGGTGGCGTCCCGGGGGCGCAGCGCGGGCGTGCCCGCCTCGACCGGCGCCGGGTGCGGCAGGAACGGCGTGCCGGGCAGCCGGGAGAGGACGGCCGCGCGGAGCGCGTTGTCGAGCGCGCCCTGGCCGAGCGGCCCGGGGACGAGGCCGAGCGAGCCGAGGTCGGCGCCGCGGGCGCGCAGCAGGTCGGCGTAGCTGTCGGCGGCGCGCTCGGTGAGGAAGTCGGCGAGCGCGCCGGGGGCGACGTGCCGGCGGGTGGAGTCCAGCGGGTAGGAGGCGATGAGCAGCGCGGGCAGGCCGATCGGCTCGTCGCTGGGGGTGGGCGCGTGCAGCACCGGCGCGATGCCGGGCGCCTGCGGGGTGCCGTCGGCGGCGACCGGGACGGCCCAGGTGACCGTCCAGTACGGGCGGGCGCGCTCCTCGGTGGGGCGGTCGGCGAGCAGTTCGGCGGCCAGGGTGCCGGTGGCGCCGGCGGTCTGCCAGCGGGTCCGCCGCGGCCGGCCGTCCGCGTCGTCGGTGACGGTGACCTCGGTGACGCCGTCCGGGCGGGGCTCGGCGGCGGCGCGGGTGAGCGTCCGGGTGCCCTCCGGGGTCTCCACCACGACCTCGGCGAGGCCGGGCAGGGTGAGCAGCAGCGCGTCGTCGATGCCGGCGAGCAGACGGCGGGTCAGGTCCTCGGCGGCGGCGTCCCGCAGCGGCAGCACGACCACCGTGTCGTAGCCCTCGGGGGCCGGGCCCTCCGCGGCGAACGGCAGCCGCAGCAGCGGCACGTGGCCGTCCCGGCGGCGCAGTTCCTCGGCCAGCGCGGGCTGCGCCTGGGCCAGCGAGCGGGCCTCGCCGAGCGACCAGCGCACCCCGCCGGCGGCGCCGAGCACGGCGGGCTCGTCGGTGACGGCGAGCACGGCGGCGAAGCCGACGCCGAACCGGCCGACGGCGGGCGTCTCACCGCGCTTGGAGGAGGCGCGCAGGGTGGACAGCGACTCGACGGCGGCCGCGTCCAGCGGGGCCCCGGTGTTGGCGGCGGCGAGCACGCCGTCGGCGAGGGTGAGCCGCAGCCGGCCGGGACCGTGCCCGGCCCGGACCGCGGCGTCGGCCGCGTTCTGCGCCAACTCGACGACCAGGCGGTCGCGGTAGCCGCCGAGCGCGAGTTCCTCCTCGGCGTTGGCGTCCTCCCGGAACCGGGCCGGCGAGGCGGCCCAGGCGTCCAGCACCCGCCGGCGCAGCGCGGCGCTCCCGAAGGGGTCCGCGAGGTGCTCGTCCGTGCTGCTGCCGATGATCCGAGGTTCCACTGGACCTGCCGCCTTCCGCCGCCCTGTACTTCGTACGGGGGGCATTCTCCCCCGCCCCGGCCGCTGCTCCGGACCGCGCCCCCGCCGCCGGGCGCCCGCAGGGCCCCCACCCGCACGAACGCCACGGCCCGCCCCACCGGTTCGGTGGAGCGGGCCGCAAGCGAGAACAGGTCCGGTCAGGAGTGCCCGAGCTCCTCCGCCGGGGCGTCCGGCTCGACCGAGCCGGAGGTGCGGTCCGGGTGCAGCTGCATCGGCTCGACCACCAGCTCGTCCAGGATCAGCTCGGACGGCGCCGGCGGGGCCGGGATGACGGCCGCCTCGGAGTGCCCGCCGCAGCCGTACGCGAAGGAGACGATCTGCCCGTCCGCCGGCCCGAACTCGTTGCCGCACACGCCGAAGGCCTGTCCGAGCGAGCCGCCGATCGGGATCAGGAAGCCGCAGCTGCCGCACGCGGCGGGCGCGGCCTGCGCCATCGGCGTCTGCGAGCCGTGCGCCTTCTCCCAGCGGTCGGCGGCCAGGTGCAGGCCGAGCCGGGAGAGCACCCGGCTGCGGCCCATGCCGAGCTCCTCGGCGACGGCGTTGATCCGGGCCCGGGCCGGGGCGGGCTGGATGCCCGGGTCGGTGACGACCACGTCCTCCTCCGCCGCGAGGGCGACCGCGGAGTTCGGGGCCGGCTCGTCCTCGCCGCTCCAGCCGGGTTCCAGGCGCGCGTCGTCGGCGTCGGTGGGCAGCAGGTCGCCCGGGCCCATGTCACCGGGGCGCAGCCGCTCGCTCCACGGCACCCACTGGGGGGCGAGGACGGCGTCGGCGCCGGGCAGCAGGACGACCTCGTCGAGGGTGACGTTCTTCGCGCGCGGGGCACGGGCGACGGTGACCGCCCAGTGCCAGCCACGGTAGGCGGCGTCCAGGCACTCGAAGGTGTGGGTGACGACGCGGTCGGCGTCCGCCTGGGCGCCGAGATGTGGTCCGACGGTCTCCGGGCCGACGGCCTCCTCGGCCGCCTTCCGGGCGAGTTCGACGGCCTCGGCACAGAGCCGATCGGGGGTACGGCTTCGCATCGCAGCACTCACGGCGTCGATTCTCTCCCAGTTCTTCTGTCGCCCACGGCGTGTTGCCTGTTCCGTCGCGGCTCGATAGTCCCTTGTCCATTCTGCGCGACCAGAGGCCGCCGCGGATACCGGCCGCGCCGCTCGTCCGGGCCTGCCGGCGCCCCGGCGCTCGGCACGCGGCCCCTGGGCAGGCTACCCGCCGGTCGGCGCCCCAGCACAGTCCGGGGCGGTGGCGGCCGTTCCGGGGCCGCGCCGAGGGGGGTGGATTCCCGCGTCACTGCGGCGATTCTGGGGCAGGATGGGCATGTGGCGGACGAGGACCCGTCGCAGCACGCACTGCACGCCTCGCAGGCCGGCAGCCCCGACCAGGCGGACGCCGTGCCGCGACAGCAGTCTCCGGCCCCCGCTGCGGGCGAACCGCAGCCGGGGGGCGATTTCGAGTCGCCCACCGCCCCCGTGAGCCTCGTCAAGACCGGCGCCGCGACCGCCACCGTGGCCGGCGCCGACCCGGCCGTCCACGCCCGGCAGCTCGCCGCCCTGGACGGGGACCCTGGCGAAGAGGACCCCGAGCCGAGCCGCAACCTCCTGGTCCGGACCGCCTCCGCCGCCGGCGCCCGCACCGGCCGGGTGGTGCACGGCACCGGCCGCCGGATCCGCAAGGCCACCTCCGCGGAGGGCGCGGGCGAATCCGGCCTGGCGAAGCTGATCGAACTGCACGCGCTGAACTCCTTCGGCGACATGCTGATCACCGTCGCGCTGGCCTCGACCATCTTCTTCTCCGTGCCCACCGGCGAGGCCCGCGGCCGGGTGTCGCTGTACCTGCTGATCACGATGGCCCCGTTCGCCCTGCTGGCCCCGGTGATCGGCCCGCTGCTGGACCGGCTGCCGCACGGCCGCCGGGCGGCGATGGCGATGTCGATGCTGGCCCGGGCGGTGCTGGCCTGGACGATGGCCGGGGTGATCACCGGCGGCGGTCTGGCGCTGTACCCGGAGGCGCTGGGCGTGCTGGTGGCGTCCAAGGCGTACGGGGTGGTGCGCAGCGTGGTGGTGCCGCGGCTGCTGCCGAGCCGGCTGTCGCTGGTGAAGGCGAACTCCCGGGTCACCCTGGCCGGGCTGCTGGCCACCGGGGTGGCGGCCGGGGTGGGCGGTCTGCTGCACCTGATCGGGCCGGGCTGGCCGCTGCGCGGCGCGTTCCTGGTCTTCGTGATCGGCACCCTGATGGCCTTCCACCTGCCGCACGCGGTGGACTCCGCCAAGGGCGAGCAGCGCGCCGTCCTGCACGCCGAGGTGCACGCCGAGATGCACGGCGAGCGGGCGCCGGAGGACGCCCGCGCCCCGAAGGCCTCGCTGCGCACCGTCGGCCCGTCGGTGATCCTGGCGCTGCGGGCGATGTCGGCGCTGCGCTGGCTGGTCGGCTTCCTGGTGATGTTCCTGGCGTTCCTGCTGCGCGAAGAGCCGATCGGGGGCCTGCGGCCGACGCTGGCGCTGGGCCTGGTGGCGCTGGCGGCGGGGACGGGCAACGCGCTGGGTTCGGTGCTGGGCTCCTGGCTGCGCACCCGGGGCCCGGAGGCGACGGTCACCGCGATGCTGCTGCTGGCGACCGGCGCGACGGCGGCGGCCGCACTCTGGTACGGCGTGGTGACGGTGGTCCTGGTCGCCGGCGTGGCCGGGGTGGCGGCCTCGCTGGGCAAGCTGTCGCTGGACGCGCTGATCCAGCGGGACGTCCCGGAGGCGGTGCGGACCTCGGCGTTCGCGCGGTCGGAGACGCTGCTCCAGCTGTCCTGGGTGGCCGGCGGCGCGGTCGGCATCCTGCTGCCGCTGAACGGCGTGCTGGGTCTGTCGGTGGCCGCCGGAGTGGTGGGCCTGATGCTGCTGTGGACGGTCCACACGCTGTTCCGGGTGGGCCTGCGGCGGCGCCCGGCGGCGCCCAGGGTGGCCTGAACCGGCCATGGGCAACACGCGGTGGCCGACCCCCGCGTAGCGTGATCGGCGAAGCCCGGTAGATTCTGACGCATGAGCCTCAATACCCGTGCCATCGCCGCCCTCGGCGCCGTCGTCGTGGTCGGTGCTGCCACGGTCGGCACGTCCGTCGCCATCGCGAGCGGCCAGACCGAGCACAGCTCCCACCGCGCGACCCTGACGGTCGGCAACTCCTCGATCGTCGCGGACCCGCTGTGCTTCAACGGCGGCAGCCCGATCACGGAGGACCTGCAGCAGGAGTGCCAGCAGAAGGCCACCCAGGCCCTCGCGGAGGGCACCCTCCCGACCTCCGACGTCGTGGTGAGCGACCGGGTCGGCGTCGGCGTCTCCCCGAACGTGGCCGACAAGGGCTGGTGGGCCTTCACCAACGGCGGCTCGCAGGGCCAGGGCGGGCGCTTCAGCCTGTTCTCCTACGCCAAGGGCCCGACCTTCTCCGGCTCCCAGCCGGCGAGCCAGGTGCTGAACGCCTCCGGCAAGACCCTGGTCACCGTGGTCGAGGGCGACAAGAACTCGGACAACCCGGTCGCCGTCTGGTACTTCCAGCTGAACACCCAGGACAGCTGACGCTCCCGCGATGACCGCACACGCCGTCGCGGACGAGCGCAGCGAGCAGCCGGGCCCCGACCGGGCCCGGCTGCTCGTCGTCGTCGCGGTGCCCGCCGAGGCCGAGGCCGTCCTGCGCGGCCTGCCCGGCCCGGCCACCGTGCTGCCGCTGCCCGGCGGTGCGCTGCACCGGGCCGCGGGCGCCCCGGTGGACGTCCTGGCGGGCGGGGTCGGCCCGGCCGCCGCCGCGGCCGCCGCCTCCGCCGCGCTGGGCGCGCAGCCGGCCTCGGGGGGCCGCTACGGCCTGGTCGTCTCGGCCGGGATCGCCGGCGGGTTCGCCCCGCACGCCCCGGTCGGCACCACCGTGCTGGCCGACGCGATCGTCACCGCCGACCTCGGCGCCGAGACCCCCGAGGGCTTCGCCGACGTCACCGAACTGGGCTTCGGCACCGTCCGGCACACCCCTCCCCCGGCCGCCGTCGCGCTGGCCGCCCGGGCCCTGGGCGCCGCCACCGGCCCGGTGCTGACCGTCTCCACCGTCACCGGCAGCGCCGAGCGGGCCGCCGCACTGGCCGCCCGCCACCCGGGCGCCCTGGCCGAGGCGATGGAGGGCTTCGGCGTGGCCGAGGCCGCCGCCCGGTACGGCGTGCCGGTGCTCGAACTGCGGACCGTCTCCAACCCGGTCGGCCCGCGCGACCGGGCCGCCTGGCGGATCGGCGAGGCGCTGGCCGCCCTGGAGCGGGCCTTCGCCGCACTGCCCGTCCACGAACTGATCGAGGAGGCCGGCCGTGGCTGAACGGCTGAGCATCGCGTACTCGCCCTGCCCGAACGACACCTTCGTCTTCCACGCCTGGGCGCACGGCCTGGTGCCCGGGGCGGACGCCCCCGAGGTGACCTTCGCGGACATCGACGTCACCAACGGCCTGGCCGAGCGCGGCGAACTGGACGTCCTGAAGATCAGCTACGGCGCGCTGCCCTGGGTCCTGGACGAGTACACCCTGCTGCCCTGCGGCGGCGCGCTCGGGCGCGGCTGCGGCCCGCTGGTGCTCACCCGGCCGGGCACGGACGCCCCCGCGGACCTCACCGGGAAGACGGTGGCGGTGCCGTCCGAGCGCTCCACCGCCTACCTGCTGTTCCGGCTCTGGGCCGCGAAGGCGGTGCCGGGCGGCTTCGGCGAGATCGTCGTCCTGCCGTTCCACGAGATCATGCCCGCCGTCCGGGACGGCCGGGTGGACGCCGGCCTGGTGATCCACGAGGCCCGGTTCACGTACCGGCAGTACGGCCTGCACAGCCTGGCCGACATGGGCGAGGCCTGGGAGCAGGAGACCGGCCTGCCGATCCCGCTCGGCGCGATCGTCGCCCGGCGCTCGCTCGGCACCGAACGGCTGCGCGCGCTCACCGACACCGTCCGCGCCTCCGTCCGGCAGGCCTGGGCGGACCCGAGCGCCAGCCGGGAGTACGTGCTGGCGCACGCCCAGGAGATGGACCCGGCCGTCGCCGACCAGCACATCGCCCTGTACGTGAACGAGTTCACCGCGGACCTCGGCGAGGAGGGCTACGCGGCCGTCCGCGCGCTGCTCACCCGGGCCGCCGCGGAGGGGCTGGTGCCCCCGCTCGACCCGGGTGCGCTGGCGTTCTGATCCCCCTCGGTCAGACGTCGAACTGGTCGGCCACCGCGCGCAGCAGGCCGGCCAGCTTCTGGCCGGTCGCCTTGGCCGGGTAGCGGCCGTGCTGGAGGCCCGGCAGCACCGCGTCCAGCGTGGTGATCAGGTCCTGGACGATCGGCGCCATGTCGTCGGCGCTCTTGCGCTGGGCGGCGGCCACCGACGGCAGTGCGTCCAGCAGTTGCACGGCCATCGCCTGGTCGCCGCGGTGGCCGGCGACCACGCCGAACTCGACCCGCTGGCCCGGCTTCAGCACGGTGACACCGGCGGGCAGCGCCTTGGTGTGGACGAAGACGTCGCCGCCGTCGTCGCGTGACAGGAAGCCGAAGCCCTTCGTCTCGTTGAACCACTTGACCTGGCCGGTGGGCATCTCGACAGTCCTCGAATGGGTGTGAGGGATCCCGGCCCTGGCCGGGGATCACTGGGTGGTGGGGAAGGCAGCCGACCTCGGCTCGGCGCCCGCGGGCGCTCATGGTCAGCACGCTGTCAGGAGCAGACTAACGGTCCGTCACTGCCTCATCCGCGTTCCGCGAAAGATCCGCGTTCCAAGGCCCGTTGGGGGCGGTACGGGCGCGGCGTTCTCGCGATCACGGGCGACCCGGTACTGGCACAGCCGGGGCGCGGCTCAGCACGGTCCATCGGCTCACACCCCCGGGTCTGAGGAAACGGGGCGCACGTGTCGCACCCCTCGGCACCCCCTGCATACCCCCGCCCAGCAGGGATCAAAACGTTCAGCTTCCGAGAAACTGCGCAACGTGACCGGACCGCTCCGGTGGCGGGGCCCGGCGGCCGCTCTGCCAGACTGGACCGACCGCCCGACCAGCCCCGAGGAGCGAGCAGACGTGAGCAGCCAGAGCGCCGACCCCGGCGACGTGTACGTCAAGGCCGGGACGATCGTCTTCGGTCTGGGCGCGCTCGCCACCCTGGTCACCTTCGTCCCGCTGTTCCTGCACCTGACGCCGCTGCCGACGGCCGCGTACTGGCTGAGCATGCTGATGCCGGCGGGCTTCCTGGCCGCGCTGACCGGGCTGTTCCTCAACGCGCGGGCCCAGCGCCGCCGGGTGGAGTCCGCGGCCGCGTCCTAGAACGCGACCCCGGGACCCGGCCCCAGGGCATGCCCCGGGGCCGCGGCTCAGCCGGCCAGGTGGGCGTCGAGCCAGGCCGGGAACCCGGTGAGGTCCGCCAGCACCACGTCCGCCCCGGCCGCGCGCAGTTCGTCCGCGCTGTACGGGCCGGTGGCCACGCACACCGCGACGGCGTCCGCGTGCCGGGCGCCCCGGATGTCGCCGAGGTGGTCGCCGACGTAGACGCTCGCGCCGTACTCGCGCAGCGCCTCGCCCTTGGTCTCCGCCCAGAGGTCGCCGACCAGCGCGTCCGCGTGCAGCCCGGCGTGCTCCAGGTGCAGGCGGGCGTTCGGCTCGTACTTGCCGGTGATCACCGCGACCCGGCCGCCGTGGTCGCGGACCGCCTCGACGGCGGCGTGCGCGCCGGGGAGGGCGACGGTCGGGGCGAAGGCGAGGTCGCGGTAGAGCTCGCGGTAGCGGGTGGCGGCGCGCTCCACCTCGTCCTCCGGGAACCAGTTGCGGATCTCGTCCAGCAGCGGCGGGCCGAGCCGGGTGACCACCAGGTCGGCGTCGATGCGGGCGCCGGTCTCGGCCGCGAGCGCCAGGTAAGTGGCGTGGATCCCCGGCCGGGTGTCCAGCAGCGTCATGTCGAGGTCGAAGCCGACGGTGAGCGGGGCGGTGCGGGTCTCGGGCATGCCGCCAGGCTATCCAACGGGCGGTGCGGGGAGCCGGGGCAATTTGCCCCGGCTTCCGACGGGAACTTAGGTTTACCTGAGTTGTCTGCGGAGAGGGCCCATGACCGACACCACCGCGCCACCCGGCGCGCGACGGACAGCGCGCCGCCGAATACTGTGGCTCGCCGCCGCGCTGGCCGTCCTGGCCGCCGCGGTGCTGCTGAGCCTGGCGGTCGGCAGCCGCACCATCCCCTTCGGCGACACCCTCGACGCCCTGCTGCACGGCGGCGACACGGCCAACGCCGTCGTCGTCCGCGAGCTGCGGGTGCCGCGCACCGTCGTCGGGCTGGCCGTCGGCGCGGCGCTCGGCCTCGCCGGGGCCGTCATGCAGGGCCTCACCCGCAACCCGATCGCCGACCCCGGCATCCTCGGCGTCTCCCAGGGCGCGGCGGCCGGCGTGGTCCTCGCCATCTCCGGCTTCGGCGTCTCCACCCTCACCGGCTACGTCTGGTTCGGCTTCGCGGGCGCCGTGATCGCCACCGTGCTCGTGTACGGCCTGGCCGGGCGCGGCCGGGGCGGGGCCACGCCGATCAAGCTGGCGCTGGCCGGCTCGGCGATGTCCGCGTTCATCGCCTCGCTCAACACCATGGTGCTGACGACCGACGCGGCCACCATGGACCAGTTCCGCTTCTGGCACGTCGGCTCGCTCTCCGGGCGGACCTCGGACGTGGCCTGGCAGCTGCTGCCGTTCCTCGCCGTCGGCACGGTGCTGGTGGTCGCGGTGGCCCGCGGCCTGGACGCGCTCGCGCTCGGCGAGGACACCGCCAAGGGCCTCGGCGCCAAGACCGGCCTGGTCCGGGCGATCGGCGCGCTCGGCGCGACGGTGCTGACCGGCTCGGCCGTCGCGGCCGCCGGGCCGATCGCCTTCATCGGCCTCGCCGTCCCGCACGCGGCGCGGGCCGTCGCCGGCGCGGACCACCGCTGGGTGCTCGCCTTCTCCGCCGTCCTCGGCCCCACCCTGCTGCTGCTCGCCGACACCCTGGGGCGGGTCCTCTTCCCGCCGTCGGAGGTCCCGGCGGGCGTGATGACGGCGCTCGTCGGCGTCCCGGTCCTGGTCGCGCTGGTGCGCCGCCGGAAGGTGGTCGCGTCATGAGCGCGCAGGGCGGGCGAACCGTCGGGCGCGGCGCCGTCTCCCCGCGCGGGTACGCCGTGCTGCGGGCCGGGCGGGCGTCCGTGCTGCTGCACCGCCGGTCGGCGGTGGTGGCGCTGGGCCTGCTGGTCGCGCTGGCCGGGACGGTCGTCGCCTCGCTCTGCCTGGGCGAGTCGGCCGTGTCGCCGGTCGAGGTGGTGAAGGTGGTGCTCGGGCAGCCGAGCCCGCACGAGCTGGTGGTCGGCGAGTTCCGGCTGCCCCGGGTGGTCGTGGGCCTGCTGGTCGGCACGGCGCTGGGGCTGGCCGGGGCACTGATCCAGACCGTCGCCCGCAATCCGCTGGCCAGCCCCGACGTGGTGGGCGTGACCTGGGGCGCGACCGCCACCGTCGTCGGGCTGATGGCGTACGGCGTGGTCGGCTCGACCGGTCAGGCCCCGTACGCGGCGGTCGCGGGCGGGCTGGTGGCCGGGCTGCTGGTGTACGCGCTGGCATGGCGGCGCGGCCTGCACGCGCAGCGCTTCGTGCTGATCGGGATCGGGATCAGCGTGGCCCTGTCCTCGCTGACCTCCGTGTTCCTGACCAAGGGCGACGGCTTCCAGGCGCAGGCCGCGAAGGTCTGGATGACGGGCAGCCTGAACGGCGCCGGCTACGACCAGGCCGGCTGGCTGGCCTGGGTGCTGCTCGCCGCCGTGCCCGTCGTCCTGTGGGCGGCGCGGGCGCAGCGCTCGATCTCCTTCGACGACGCGACGGCCGTCGGTCTGGGCCTGCGGCTGGACCGGATCCGCCTCGGCATGGCGCTGCTGGGCATCGTGCTGGCCTCGTGCGCGGCGGGCGCCGCCGGGCCGGTGGACTTCGTGGCGCTGATGGCGCCGCAGATCGCGCTGCGGCTGGTCCGGTCCGCGCAGGTCCCGCTGTTCTGCTCGGCGCTGACGGGCGCGCTGGTGGTCGTGCTGGCCGATCTGATCGCCCGGCGGCTGATGGCGCCGACCGAACTGCCGGTGGGCGTGGTGACCGGCATGGTCGGCGCGCCGTACTTGATGTGGCTGCTGATCCTCCCCCGAACTCCGTTCGGGGGTACCCCCATCCGTCGTGGAGGTTCCTGATGTCCGCTCACCGACTGGAGGCCCGGGGCCTCACCCTGGCCTACGAGGCGCGCACGGTCGTCGAGGGCCTGGACGTCGGCATCCCGGACGGGCGGGTGACGGTGATCGTCGGCCCGAACGCCTGCGGCAAGTCGACGCTGCTGCGGGCCCTGGGGCGCCTGCTGAAGCCGGTCCGGGGCGCGGTGCTGCTGGACGGCGAGGAGCTGGCGCGGATCCCGACGAAGCGGATCGCCCAGCGGCTGGGGCTGCTGCCGCAGTCGCCGACGGCGCCGGAGGGCATCTCGGTGGCGGACCTGGTCTCGCGGGGCCGCCAACCGCACCAGAGCTGGTGGCAGCAGTGGTCGCCGGAGGACGAGGCGGCGGTGACGGAGGCGCTGGAGCGGACGTCCACGGCGGAGCTGGCCGAGCGCAGCATGGACGAGCTGTCCGGCGGCCAGCGGCAGCGGGCGTGGATCGCGATGGCGCTGGCGCAGGGCACGGACATCCTGCTGCTGGACGAGCCGACCACCTACCTGGACATCGCGCACCAGGTGGAGGTGCTGGACCTGGTCCGCCGGCTGAACGTCGAGCGCGGCCGCACGGTGGTGGCGGTGCTGCACGACCTCAACCAGGCGGCCCGGTACGCGGACCACCTGGTGGCGATGCGGGACGGCCGGGTGGTGGCGCAGGGCGCGCCGACCGAGGTGGTGACGGCGGAGCTGGTGCGGGAGGTGTTCGGGCTGGAGTCGGTGGTGGTGCCGGACCCGGTGACGGGCACGCCGTTGGTCGTTCCGGGGGCCCCGTGGGCGGCGGCCGTGGACGCCTGACGGAAATTCCACACCAAACCGGACATAATCGGCGCGCCCCCGAAGCCTCACCGCCTGAGGACCGCCGATGCACCGGATCGCCCGCCGTTCGTTCCTCGCCGGTCTCGGCGGGGCCGCGCTCGCGGCCTGCACCACCCGGCGGCCGGCGCCGCCGACCGCCGACGGCCTGGGCGCGGCCGCCTCGCCCACCCCGGTACCGCCGGTCACGGTGGACACGGCCACCGGGCCGGTGCTGGTGCCGGGCGAGCCGCTGCGAGTGGTCGTCCTCGACACGGACGTGCTGGACTCGGCGCTGACCCTCGGCATCACCCCGGTCGGCGCCGCGCTGCCGGCCGCCGACATCCGGTTCCCGAGCTACTGGCCGGCCTCCCGGGTCGCCGGGATCCACCGGGTCGGCCTGGCCGGCGCCCCGGACCTGGTCGCGATCCGGGCCCTGCGGCCGGACCTGATCCTCTCCAACCAGGCGCGCGACGGCGACCGCTACGACCAACTGCGGGAGATCGCGCCGACCGTACTCACCCAGACCACCGGCGCGCCGTGGAAGGCCGACTTCCAGGTGCACGCCCAGGCGCTGAGCCGGGAGGCCGCGGCGGCGGCCTTCGTCTCCTCGTACCAGCGGCACGCCAACCAGGTGGTGCAGGCCCTGTCGGCGGCGAAGGCGTCCGGCCGGAAGGTGAGCCTGGTGCGGTTCGTGGAGGGCGGCGGGATCCGGCTGTTCGGGAAGCAGAGCTTCCCCGGGATCGTGCTGTCGGACGCCCAGGTGGGGCGGCCGGACGCACAGAACGTCGACCAGTCCGACGTCGAGATCCCGCTGGACCAGATCGCGAAGGCGGACGGCGACCTGCTGCTGTACGCCACCTCCGGCGACCCGGCCCTGGCCGGCACCGACGCCGCGCTGGAGAGCCCGGGCTGGCAGGCGCTGGGGGCGGTCAAGGCGCACCGGGCGTTCCCGGTGGACGACCAGCTGTGGTTCCAGGGGATCGGGTACACCGGCGCCAACTTCATGCTGGCCGAGCTGCAGCGCTTCCTGGAGGCGTGACCCGCCGCGCGGCGTCGGCGTAGCGGGCCGGGGAGGTGCCGACGGCGGCCGTGAAGTCGCGGGTGAGATGGGCCTGATCCGCGTACCCGAGTTCGGCCGCGAGCGCCGCCAGGTCCAACGCGCCGCCCGCGTCGGCGCGTTCGGCGGCCTCGTGGAGGCGGGCGCGGCGCAGCACCCACTTCGGGGAGGCGCCGACGTACTCGGCGAACAGCCGCTGGAGCCGGCGGACGGTGAGGCCCAGCTCCCGCGCCAGGTCGTCGACCCGGCACAGGTCGGGTGTGCCGGTGATCCGCTCCACCATGGCGGCGACCTCCTGCGCGACCGGGTCGGGCGCGGGCAGCCGGGGCAGCAGGAAGGCGTCCGCGAGGGCGGCCTGGTCCCGCAGCCGTTCACCGAGCACGTCCTCGTTGAGCCGGTCCGCCTCGGGGCCGAAGTAGGCGGCCGCGGGCACCGACCGGTCCGCGAGCCCGGCCACCGGGTGCCCGGCGAACGAACGGAACGCGCCCGGCCGGAACTTCACTCCCAGCACGTGCCCGGCGCCCTCCAGGCGGCGGACGAAGAGCGACCGGTCGACCCCGTAGACGCGGGCCCTCGGGGCCTCGAAGACCAGGTGCACGTTCGGGTGGGCGAGCACCTTCTGCTCGTACGGGGGCCGGCCGCGCCGGTCCCAGCGGACCAGCCAGTAGAACTCGACGAAGCGCGCCACGGCGGGGGCGGGCGCGCGCCGCTCCACCCTGATCGCCTCCGCCGCACGGGCGGGGTGGAGCACGCCGCGTCCGAGGTCGGGAGAGTCCATACCCACCAGGCTAGGCCTTGTCCGGTATGGACTCTCCGGGCCCGCGACGCCCGGGTTCCGGCGCCGGTCGGGGTGGCTGCACCCTGCCATAAGCTGGCGCGGTGAGTAGCGAACCGGCCCCGCCCGAGGACACCGCCGTCGAGCTGATGCGCGCGATGACGCGGCTGCGGGCACGGCTGCGCACCGAGGCCCCGATCGACGACCTGCCGTGGAACTGGTCGCACCTGACCACCCTGCACCGCGTCGTGCAGCAGGGCCCGGCGACCGTGACCGAACTCGCCCAGGCCGAGCACGTGCGCCGCCAGTCCATGGCGGAGACCGTGGCCGCGCTGCGGGCCGGCGGCCTGGTCAGCGCCGCCAAGGACCCGAACGACGGGCGCAAGTCCCTCTTCAGCGCGACCCCGGCCGGAGCCGACCTGTGCGAGCGGATCCCGGCGGCGCGGGAGGCGTGGCTGGCCGAGGTGATCGGCTCCACCCTCCGGGCCGGCGAGCGCAAGACGCTCGACCGGGCCGCCGAGATCATGAACCGCCTGGCGGACAGCTAGGACTCGGCGAGTCGGCGGTCGCAGACGGTCAGGGCGAGGAGGAGTGCGGAGATCGCGACCAGCACCCAGGCGATGGAGTGCAGGCCGCCGTCGTCCACCCGGTCGTGGAAGGCGGTGCCGGTGATCGCCGCCGAGGCGATGGAGCCGAGGTAGCCGAAGGTGCGCAGCAGCCCGGAGGCGGTGCCGACCGTGGCGGCGGGGGCCTCCTGGTAGAGGACGGTCTGGTTGGCGACCGTCCCGGCGCCGGAGGTCAGTCCGAACACCGCGCTGACGGCGACGACCGCCGCCATCGGGGTGCCGCCGCCCACGAACAGCACGGCCACGGCGCCGAACAGCAGCAGCACCGAGCAGACGATCAACGGCAGCCGCACGCCCGTCCGTCGTGCCACCACCCGGGCGGCCACGGCGCTCAGGACGCCCATCGGCATCAGCGCCAGGCCGGCCTGGTAGGCGGACAGCCCGCGGGCCGCCTCCAGCCACTGGGTGAGCCCGTAGAGGATCACGTACGTCCCCATCAGCGTCAGGCCGTTGCGCACGTAGGCGCGGGTCAGGGCCCCGTTGGAGGCGAGCAGCCGGACGTCGAGGAACGGGTGGGCGGCGCGCAGTTCCCAGCCGACCAGCACGGCGGCGAGGACGAGGGCGGCGGCGAGCGCGGGCCAGTCCGGGCGCGGCAGGGCGGAGAGGAAGACCATCAGGGCGGTCAGCGAGCCGCCGAAGCCCAGCATGCCGGGCAGGTCGAGGCGGGAGGCGAGGGCGCGGGGTGAACCGGGGCGCACCGGGTCGGGGTCCGGCGCGATCCCGACCACCGCCAGGACCAGGGCGACGGCGGCGACCGGAATGTTGATCCAGAAGGCGGTCTGCCAGCCGAACCAGCCCACCAGCAGCCCACCGAGGGCGGGGCCTACGGCGACGGTGGCGGCGCCGGTGATCGCCAGACCGCCGAGCACCCCGCGCGGCGGGGCCTGGTAACCGGCCTGTTCGGCGCGGCGGCGGATCAGCAGCATCGCGGCCGGGTAGCCGGCCGAGGTGCCCGCGCCGATCAGCACCCGGGCCGTGATCAGGGCGGCCATCGAGTGGGCCAGCGTGCCGACGATTCCGGCCGCGAAGACGAGCACGATCCCGGCGATGAAGATCCGCCGGGGCCCGAACTCCTCGGCGAGCCGCCCGGCGGCGGGCTGGGCCAGCGCGCTGGTGAGGTACAGGCAGGAGATCAGGACCGCGGTGTCCCCGACGGGGAGGTGCAGGGCGGCCGCGATGGCTACCAGCGCGGTCGCGATGATCGAGCTGTTGACCGGGTTGAGCGAGGCCCCCAGGTACAGCGGGGCCACGAAGCGCGGGCCGAAGGGGTTTCCGGCGGGCGCCGGGGTCGTCTGCCGCGGGGTGCGGGTGTCGCCGGGGAGAGGCATGCCGGGTTCCTTCCGCTTCCTCCGGGACCTCTGCGACGGGGCGGGGCCTGCTGGGGAGATCCCGGCGGAGATAGGCAGGCTGCCTGCTTAACATTAGCAGTCTGCCTGCCTATTTTGAACCGTTCGCCGCAGTCGGGGCGGGCCGCCGCGAGCCCCGGCCCGACGCTCCTGGTCAGAGCGCCGACCGTCGCGTTTCTTCAAGACCCGGCAGCCCCGACCGGCGCAGGATCGGGGCATGAACGATCACCCCACCCCGGACACCCACCCGCCGCACCCCCTGCACCCCCTGCTGGCCCGCGCCGCCGCGGCCGCCGCACGCGTCGCCGACGGCGTCCCGGCGGGCCACCCGCTGGACGGCCCGACGCCCTGCGCGGACTTCGACACCCGCGCGCTCGTCAACCACTGGGTGCTCTACACCTCGCACGGCCTGGAGCACCGGGCCCGCCGCACCGAACTGCCCAAGGCGCTGGTCGACCACGACTTCACCGCCGACCCCGGCTGGCCCGCCGCCTACGCGGCTCAGCTGGACCGCGCCGTCGCGGCCTGGGCCGACCCGGCCCCCTGGGCGGGGGACGTCGACCTCGGCGGCTCCCCGGCACCGGCGGAGGGCGTCGCCCGGATGCTGATCGCGGAGCTCGTCCTGCACGGCTGGGACGTCGCCCGGGCGACCGGCGGTCGGATCGGGATCGACGAGGAGCTCGCGCAGCTGGTGCTGGAGGTCGTCGGGGAGAACGCCGAGCTGTACCGCCAGTACGGCGGGTTCGCCGCCCCGGTGGCGGTGCCGGACGGCGCCCCGGCGCTGGACCGCGCGCTGGCCGCCTCCGGGCGCGATCCGCGCTGGAACGCCTGAGCGGCTGAGCGCTCAGCTGGTCAGACCCTCAGCCCGTCGCCCGCAGGGACGCGCGGAGCCGGGCGTGCAGCAGGCGCACGGCCGGCGAGTGCTGGCCAGGGCGGGCGACCAGGCCGAGGCGGGCCCGGACCGGCGCATCGGCGACGGGGACGGTCCGGAGGCCCTCGCCGGCGGCGGAGGAGGGGCTGAGGACGGCGACGCCGGCCCCGCGCTGGGCGAGCCGGAACAGCGTGGCCGGGGAGCTGGCGTCGATGTCCACCCGCGGTTCGAGGCCGAGTTGCAGGCAGGAGTGCTCGTAGGCGGCGCGGATGCCGGTGCCCGGGGAGAGGCAGAGGATCTTCTCGGACGCGAGGTCGGCGAGCCGGAGGGAGGGGCGGTCCAGGCGGTGGCCGGCGGGGACGATGGCGGCGATCGGCTCGTCGACGACGACGGTGACGTCCAGGCCGGGGTCGGCCTCCTTGGCGAAACCGATCAGCGCCAGGTCGAGGGCGCCGGAGAGGACCTGCGCCTGGAGCAGCTCGGAGTGGCCCTCGTGCAGGCTCAGTTCGATGCCGGGGTGGGTGCGGCCGAGGTCGGCGACGACGTCGAGGAACGGCGGGATCGCGCACCCCATGATCATCCCGAGCCGGACGCGGCCGCGGACGGCGTCGGCGAACTCGGCGGCGGTGTGCTGAATGGCTTCGAGCGTGGCGAGGGCGTCCTTGGCCAGCGGCAGGACGGCCTCGCCGGCGGGGGTGAGGCGGACCCGGCGGCCGGAACGGTCGAGGAGCAGCTGGCCCAACTCGCGTTCCAGCTTGCCGACCTGGGTGCTGATGCCGGACTGGCTGACGTGCAGGCGGGTCGCGGCGGCGGTGAAGGAGCCCTCGTCGACGACGGCCGCGAAGTAGCGCAGCTGGTGCATCTCCATAACCAATGATGATAGCCGGGATCTGATCCATCTGTTGGACGGATGGCGGAGTGCTCGGGAGGATGGAGGCATGACGACGACGAAGACTGCGCGTGAGATTTCCGAGACCTACTTCGCGGCCTGGCAGGCGGGCGACTTCGAGACGCTGCGGGGGCTGCTGGCGGAGGACGTCGACTTCGTGGGGCCGCTGGCCACGGTGTCGGGGGTGGAGAACGCCCTGGCCGGGCTGAAGGGGCTCGGGCAGGTCCTGGAGAAGATCGAGGTGCACGCCCGAGTGGTCGAGGGGGACGACGTGATCACCTGGTTCGACCTGCACACGAGCGTCGCACCGCCGGCGCCGACGGCGAACTGGAGCCACGTGGAGAACGGGCGGATCACCCGGATCCGGGTGACCTTCGACCCGCGGGAGCTGCTGGCGGGCTTCGCCCGCTGAGCGGCTGGGGCGCACCGCGCCACCGGGCTGAGGGACTGAGGGACTGAGGGACTGAGGGGCTGAGCGATCCGCCGCCGGGCCAAGCGGGGCCAAGCGGTCCGATCCGCCGGGCCGGATCGCCCAGCCCGGCGGGTCGGATCGCGGCGGCCCCGGCTACCGTCGCGCCAGCCGGCCGCGAACCGCCCAGGCCGCCGCGCCGAGGGCGAAGCCGTAGACCGCCACCAGGCCGTGCCCGTTGTCCTGGGCGAGCCACATGGCGAGGCCCAGCACCGGGACGCCGACGGCCAGGGCGCGCTCCTTGGGCAGGCGGGTGCGGGTGAGGAAGGCGAGGGCCAGGGTGGCGCCGAGGAAGTAGGTGGCGCCGGAGCTGCCGGCGAAGTTGCGGGGGTCGGTGCTGGGGCCGTCGCCGAAGCCGAGCAGGTCGTCGATCCGGCCGGGCAGCAGGATGCCCGCGAGGAAGAAGGCGAGGGTGAGCGGGCCGCCCCAGTACCACTGGGCGAGCGCGGCGACGGCGGCGAGGGTGGCGAGGTTCCACAGGCCGCCGCCGAGGCCGCCGTTCTGCAGGAAGACCGAGGTGAACTCGCGCCACCAGCCGGACTTGGCGGGGTCGGCGTCGAGCGCGTCCATGGCGCCGGACCAGAGCAGCTGGAGCAGCACGCCGCCGACGGCGAGCGTGGTCAGGGCGACTGCCGCCCACGGGATCGGCCGCCCCCGCAGCGTGTCCCGGCCGACCACGCCGAGCCCGCAGTTGACCATCATGACCATCAGCGCGGCCGTGGTCACGTTGAACAGGATCGCCCCCATGACTGCCCCTCCCCCATTGCATTCCAACACCGTTCGAAAACCGGGCAGGGCAAAGCTAGCACAGCTTTCGAACGGTGTTTGAAAACGTTGTACGGTGGAGCCATGAAGCTCACCAAGGAGCGCATCGTCGATGCGGGCATGGCCGTCTTCGCGGAGGTCGGCTACCACAACCTGTCCATGCGCCAGGTCGCCGACCGCCTCGACGCCCACGCCGGCAGCCTCTACTACCACGTGCGCGGCAAGGACGAGTTGCTCACCCTGATGGCCGACCGCGTCTGCCGGCAGGCCTACGACACCGGCACCGGAGCCCTCGCCGCCCTCGGCCCCGACGCCACCTGGCGGGACCGGGTCGAGGCCCAGGCCACCACCCTGCGCCGCAGCATCCAGCAACACCCCGGCGGCGCACTGCTCCTCGCCGAGAGCCCCGGCGTCCTCAGCTCCGGCGGCCTCTCCCTGATGGAACGCCTGCTGCGCACCCTCCTCGACGCCGGCCTGCCCACCGTCCACTGCGGCATCGCCGCCGACATCCTGCTCAGCCACGTCACCGGCTTCGTCCTCCAGGAACAGAACCAGCCACCGGCCCCACCACCCGTCAGCGCCGAGCTCTACGCCGACCTGTGCGCGCAGTTCCCGCTGATCATGGGCGAGTTGATCCCCCGGATCAGCCAGGACGAGAAGTTCACCCAGAGCATCCGGCTGCTCTGCACCGGCTTCGCCGCCCTCGTCCCGGGCCTCAGCCCTGCTGCGGCGGGCGACGGCGCAGGCTCAACAGCAGCAGCACCACCGCCGACAGCACCGCCGACAGGCGCAGCACGCCCGGGGCCGCCGACCAGCTGATCTGGCTGAACTGCGCACCGGCCTGCACGCCCGCGCCGCCCTGGGCGCCCGGCTTGGCCTGCATGGCGTGCAGGGTGGCCGCGCTCATCGTGATCAGCGGGATCCCGAGGATGACGAACTTGCGCATCAGATCGGAGAGTTGGCGGGACAGGTAGCCGAGGGCCCAGCCCACCAGCATGGCCGGGAAGAAGCTCATGGCGGCGCCGCCGATCAGCAGCCCGCAGGAGAGCAGGACCAGCAGGGACGGCCGCCGGGCCCCGACACCCGCGCTCGCGCCCGCACCCGCACCCGCACCCGCATCGGCACCGGCCTGGCCGACGGGGGCGGCCGGCTGCGCCTTCGCCTTCCCCGCGGCGGCCGCCCTCGCCTTGGCCTTGCGCTGCTTCTTACCCTTCCCCGCAGCCGCCGCAGCCGCCCCCGCCGCAGCTCCCGCCGGATCGGCAGCCTGCGCGCCCGCCGCACCCGCCCCGCCCCCGGCGCGCTGCTCAGGGATCGGCTTCGGCGGAGCCTGCGGCGAGTCCGAGAAGTTGAGCAACACCAGATCCCAGCCGTTCGCACCGGAGCTGTACACCTGGGGCGGCGGGATGGAGTCCGAATCGTCCTCGGGCCCGTCGAAACGCGACTTGTCCAGCTGTACGGGCGGCGCCCCGGCCCCCGGGGCGCGCGGCGTCCGGGGCGGATCCAGCGGCACCGACGGAGTCCCGCCGCCCGGCGCCGCCGTGTCGTACACGCTGTCCCCGTCGGAGGCGCCGGACGGACCGGAGGCCCCGGACCCACCCGACGGACCCGGACCGCCCGAACCGCCCTTGTCGCCGGCAGCACCGGCCCCGGCAGACCCGCCGGAGGCCCCCGCCCCGCCCCCCGAACGGCCGCTCCACGGCCCGCTCCTGCGCCACCACTCGCCGTCCGTCATCACCGACACCCCGCCTCGCGCCCGAACCCCGGCCCACCGAACCACCCTCGGCCGTGACGCTACCCACCCCGCCCCCGCCCGCGCGAGTCCTGAGGACCGGTCCACCACGGGCCGCCGCACGGACACCCCGCCGTCCGCCCGCCCGACTAACCTAGGTCGAATGACCACACAGCAGGGCCCTCAACGCCAGGGCAGGTCCGCCGCCGGCCCCCGCACCCTCGCCGAGGAGTTGCGCGCCCGCCCCGACGACGCGCTCGCCGCCCTGCTCCGCTCCCGCCCCGACCTGCTCAACCCCGTCCCCGGCGACCTCACCCAGCTGTCCGCCCGGCTCTCCTCCCGCGCCTCGGCGCTGCGCGCCCTGGAGCGCCTGGACCGCTTCACCCTGCAGGTCGCCGAGGTCCTGGCCACCGCCCCGGACGGCACCGGCCTGGCCACCGTCCGCACCCTGCTGACCGGCCCGGCCAAGGTCAAGCCGCACCCCGGCGCGACCCCGCTGACGCCCGCCGACCGGTCCGCCGTCGCCGCCGCCCTCCCCCGGGCGATCGCCACCCT
Organism: Kitasatospora sp. NPDC059803; assembly: GCF_042732255.1. Taxonomy (NCBI): domain Bacteria; kingdom Bacillati; phylum Actinomycetota; class Actinomycetes; order Kitasatosporales; family Streptomycetaceae; genus Kitasatospora; species Kitasatospora sp. NPDC059803. The sequence continues at coordinate 45,300 of NZ_JBHWIJ010000029.1, forward strand.
GCGCGACCGGTCCCTGCTCTGGGGCCCGGACAACGGCCTGCGGCTGGTCCTCGCCGTCCGCGAGGCACTCGCCCCGACGGCCGCCAACCCCGGCCGCACCGGCCTCGGCCCGACCCTCTCCGACGCGACCGTCGGCATGTCCCCTGCCCGGCTGCAGCAGCTGCTCGCCTCCGCCGGGCAACCCGCCACCCCGGACCCGGTCACCGCCGTCGACGCGCTCGCCGCCCTGCTGAACGACCGCGCCCGCTGCGCGGCGCTGCTCGACACCGCCCCCGAGGCCGCGCTGCGGCTGCTGGAGCGGCTGGTCTGGGGGCCGCCGACCGGCACCGTCCCGGACGCCACCCGCCCGGTCACCGCCGAGGACGCGCAGAGCCCCGTCGAGTGGCTGCTCGCCCGCGGGCTGCTGCTGCCCAGCGGGCCGGGCAGCGTCGTCCTGCCGCGCGAACTGGCCCTGCACCTGCGCGGCGGCCGCACCCACCGCGCCGTCGAGCCGGTCCAGCCCGAGCCCGCCCCGGCCGCCGCCCCGCGCGATCCGCAGGCTGTGGACGGCGCGGCGGCCGGCCAGGCCCACACCGCCGTCAAGACCGTCGAGGAACTCCTCGACACCTGGGGCCTCACCCCACCGCCCACACTGCGCGCCGGCGGCCTCGGCATCCGCGACCTCAAGCGCACCGCGCAGGCCCTGGAGACCACCGAGCAGCAGGCCGCCTTCTGGCTCGAACTCGCCTACGCCGCCGGGCTGCTGGCCCCCGACGGCGAGGCCGACGAACGCTGGGCCCCGACCCCGGCCTACGACGGCTGGCTCCAGCGGGACACCGCCGAACGCTGGTCCGTCCTCGCCGCCGCCTGGCTCGCCGCCACCCGCGTCCCCGCCCTCACCGGCACCCCGGACGGCAAGGGCAAGCCGCGCGCCGCCCTCGGGCCCGAGCTCGACCGCACCCTCGCCCCGTCCGTCCGCCGCGCCACCCTCGCGCTGCTCGCCGAACTCCCGCCCGGCACCCCCGCCACCGCCGCCGAGCTCCTGCCCACCCTGCGCTGGCAGCGCCCGCTGCGCGGCGGCCCGACCGGCCCGGACGGCCACGAGCTGCGCGACGACCTCACCGCCTGGACCCTCGCCGAGGCCGAACTCCTCGGCGTCACCGGCCGCGGCGCCCTCGCCGCCCCCGCCCGCGCCCTGCTCACCGCAGAATCCGACCCGGCCGAGGTGCTCGCCCCGCTGCTGCCGCAGCCGCTCGACCACGTGATCCTGCAACCGGACCTCACCGCGATCGCCCCCGGCCCGCTGCTCACCCCGCTCGCCCAGGCCCTCGCGCTGTGCGCCGACATCGAGTCCAAGGGCGGCGCCACCGTCTACCGCTTCACCCCGGTGTCCGTGCGCCGCGCCCTCGACGCCGGACGCACCGCCGCCGACCTGCGGGCCTTCCTGGAGCAGCACTCCCGGACGCCCGTCCCGCAGCCGCTCGGCTACCTGATCGACGACGTCGCCCGCCGGCACGGCATCCTGCGGGTCGGCGCCGCCTCCTCCTACCTGCGCTGCGACGACCCGTCCCTGCTGAACGAGGTCCTCGCCGACCGCCGCTCCGCCGACCTGCGGCTGCGGCTGCTCGCCCCCACCGTCCTCGCCGCCCAGGCCGCCCCGGACGTCCTGCTCGCCGCCCTGCGCACGATGGGCTACGCCCCGGCCGCCGAGTCCGCCGAGGGCGACGTGCTGATCACCCGCCAGGACAGCCACCGCACCCCGCCCCGCACCGCCCCCGCGCCCGTCCCGGACGGCCCGCCGACCCCCGACGACACCCTGCTCGCCGCCGCCATCAAGGCCATCCGGGCCGGCGACCGCGCCGCCACCGTCAACCGCCGTGACTCCACCCCCGACCCGCGCCAGCTGCCCCGCACCGCCGCCGCCGAGACCCTCGCGGCCCTGCAGACCGCCGTCCTGCTCGGCGAACGGATGTGGATCGGCTACCTCAACGCCGAGGGCATCGCCAGCCAGCGGATCATCGACCCGGTCAAGGGGGGGGGGGGGGGGGGAGGCCCCCCGGGGGGGGGGGGGTGGGGCCCAGGGGCGGATTCTCCGTTCCGGGGTTGGTCGACGAACGAGGGAGGG
>NZ_JBHWIJ010000030.1:0-5806 GCF_042732255.1 Kitasatospora sp. NPDC059803
TGTACTCTGTGGCGGGGCGCCGCCCCGGGTGGGGGCGTGTGGGGGGGGCTGATGTCCGGTGTTTCCACGGGTTCGCGGCTGCGGGTCTGGTTTGTCGCGTGCCGCGGGGGGGTGGCCTAGCGCCGGCCGGCCGTCGCCGCGCGGCTGGACCGCACGGCCAACATCGTCGGCACCGGAGGCGGGCCCGCCACGTTCAACATCTCCACCGCGGCGGCGTTCGTCGCCGCAGCCCTGGGCGTGCGCATCGTCAAGACGGGATCCCGCGCCTACACGAGCACCTGCGGCTCCCACGACCTGCTCGACCGCCTCGGCATCCGAACGACCACCTCGTACGAGCAGACCGACGACCTGCTGGAACGCTTCGGCGTCGCCTTCCCCGGGAACTTCGTCTACCCGCGGGAGGTGGCGCTGCTGGCCCGGAGCATCGTGCCGATGGACCTGCGGATGATCGGCGGATTCATCAACTCCGTCGGCCCCTTCCTGGCCGCGGTGCCGGTCTCCGCCCAGCTCGTCGGCGTCTCGGACCATTCGCTGCTGCCGACTCTGGGCCAGGTCGCCGCCAGCGTCGCCGACCGGAGGATCTGGCTGTGCTCCAACGAGCTGGGAGTCGACGAGCTCGTCAGCTCCGTCGACAACGTCGTCCTCACCAATGACGGCACCGACGCGATCCGGCTGCGGGCCGAGCCTCCCGGGACCGCCGCCGACGCGCTCGCCCTACTACGGCCGACCGGCGAGGGCGAGGACGTGGTCGACCACTTCCTCGGCGTGCTCTCCGGAGCCGGGCCGGCTCTCGCAACGCGGACCGTCTGCCTGAACGCCGCCGCCCTGGCCGTCGCGAGCGGGCTGATCGACGGGTGGCCGGAGGCCATCAGGGCGGCCGACGACGCCCTCCGCAGCGGTGCCGCCCGCGACCTCGTCGACCGCCTGCGCGCGCACCCGGCGCGCCGCGCAATACCTACGGTGCGTGCGCGGTGAGCGGGTTCTTCGCGCGCCGGCCACCGGACCAGCCCGGCCTGGCGATGTTCCTCAACGCCGGAGACCCCCCGCTGCCCGTCCTCGCCGACGTCATGCGGATGCTCGACGACTGCCGCGTGGACTGCCTGGAGCTGGCGGTGCCCTTCCCCGACTCGGTCACCGACGGGCCGGTCATCCGCCGATCGGCGCAGCGGGCCCTGGCCGACGGCGTCGGACTCGACGAGGTGCTCGGACTCCTCAGCGGGATCCTGCCCCGGCTGCGCCACCTGCGGGTGGCACTGCTGGCCGACTGGAGCCACACGGTCAGAGGCCCGACCGTGCCCGGCTTCGTCCGGCGGGTCGCCGACTCGGGCGTCGACGGGCTGCTGGTCCACGGCCTGCCACCGCGGCTACGGGCCGGCTACCTCGAAGCGGTGCAGGAGGCAGGGCTTCCCATGGTCGCCACCTGCTACGCCGCGTCGACGGCCGAGGTGAAGGCCGCGGCCGCCGAGAGCGCCACCGCGTACCTGTACCTGGTGGCCCACTACGGCCGCAGCGGCGGCACGCTCACGGCCGACCGCCAGGAGCTGGCCGCCGCGCTGGCCGCACTGCGCAGGACGACAGCCGTACCGATCGCCGTCGGATTCGGCGTCCGCTCCAGGGCGGACATCGACCTGCTGCACGGCCTCGGCGCCGACGCCGCGGTCGTGGGCAGCGCCGGGGTCGCCCGGATCGAGCACGCCCTCGCCGAAGGGGCCAACGTGGTCGAGGAGCTCCACACCTTCGTACAGACCGTTTCGCCGTATTCAGCAAGCCGCTCACTCGACAAGCCGTTTCATTCAGCAAACCCCTGATTCAGCAAACCACTCATTCAACAAGCCACTCATTCAACAAGCCGCTAGGAGGCACACCCGATGATCGTCCGACGCCTTGACGAGGTGACCACTGTGGACTGGGGCAACGGGCTCAGCCGCAGGTTCCTTCTCGAATCCGACGGCCTGGGCTACACGATGACGGACACCACCGTCCGCGCCGGCACCAGGTCGAGGCTGGAGTACCGCCGCCACCTGGAGGCCTGCTACTGCATCGAGGGAACGGGCCAGGTGGTGAACGCCGACGGCACGTCCCACTCGATCGAGCCGGGCACGCTGTACGCGCTCGACCTGCACGACGCCCACTTCCTGATCGCGGACCAGGACGCGGACCTCCGCCTGGTGTGCGTGTTCTCGCCCGCGTTGCGCGGCGACGAACGCCACAACCTGGACTCAGCCGATTTCTCCGAGTACTAACAGGACTGACAGATGATCAGGTGGAACGCCGACCAGATCGCTCTGGGCGAGGGGATCGCCCAGTGGTGCGAGGAGCTCAGCTCGGGCCATCTCGAAGGGGACGCGGAAGGCGCCTTCCCGTGGGACAAGTGGAAGCTGATCCAGAGGTCCGGAATCCTCGGCCTGCCGTTCGACGAGCAGTGGGGCGGGCTGGGCCAGGACCTGCTCACCACCATGCACGTGCTCGAACAACTCGGCACCGGGTGCCGTGACGGCGGACTGAACTTCTCGGTCGCCACCCACCTGGTCAGCGTCGGAGTCCCGCTGCAACGGTTCGGCTCGCCGGAGCTCAAGGCGCGCCACCTGCCCGGGATCTGCTCGGGAGAGACGATCGGGGCCCACGCGATCAGCGAGACCGAGAGCGGCTCCGACGCGCTGGCGATGAGGACCACGGCCACCCGCGAGGGCGACGGCTTCGTACTGCGGGGCGGCAAGGCCTTCATCACCAACGGCCCGGTGGCCGACGTGTTCGTGGTCTACGCGCGCACCCACCCGAAGGCCGGCCCGCTCAGCATCACCGCCTTCGTCGTGGAGCGGGACACCCCGGGGCTCGTCGTCGGGCCGCCCGTCGCCACCATGGGGCTGCGGACGGCGCCACTGAGCGAACTGCACTTCGACGACTGCCGGATCCCCGCATCCGCCGTGATCGGCCGGGTCGGATCCGGGTTCCTGGTCCTGGACCACGTGATGAAGTGGGAGATCCTCTGCTCCTTCGTCATCAACACCGGGCAGATGCGGTACCGGCTCGACCGCTGCGTCGAATACGCCAAGGAGCGCGTCCAGTTCGGCAATCCGATCGGCTCGTACCAGTCGGTCTCCCACAAGCTCGTGGACATGAGCATCGGCCTGGACACCGCGCGGAAGTGGCTCTACGACACGGCCGTCCGGCTGACGGAGGGCGAGAACGTCACGCGGGACATCGCCGTCAGCAAGGTCCTCACCAGCGAGAGCAACCTCTCCTCCGCACTGGCCGCCGTGCAGATCTTCGGCGGCAGCGGGTACCTGGCCGAGTACGGGCTGGAGAAGGACGTGCGCGACGCGGTCGCCGGCCCGATCTACTCGGGCACGTCGGAGATCCAACGCAACCGCATCGCCGCCATGTTGGGGTTGTGACACCTGATGCTGGTCAAGATCTGCGGAGCCACCTCGGCCGAGGACGTGGCATCGCTCGACAGTGCCGGAGCCGACTTCGTCGGCCTGTGGCACGGCGTCCCAGGAGGCCGTGCAGACCTGACGCTCAGTCAACTGACGTCCCTCGCTGACGCCGTGCACCGAACGGAGCGAATGCATCCGGTCCTCGTGACCTTCCTCAAAGACGCCGGGACGCTGCGCGCGGCGACGGCCGCGGCCCGGGTCCGGTGGGTCCAACTGCACGGCTACCAGCCGCCGGGCCTGGTCCGCGCCCTGAAGGGCACCACGGACCTCACCGTGGTCAAGGTGCTGCACCTCGGTGCGGACACCCGCGCGGAGCGGTCCCTGATCGCGGCGTACGAGCGGGCCGGAACGGACCTCTTCCTGCTGGACGCGGTCGCCGGGGACGGCCGGATCGGCAGTACCGGGCAACCGGCGGACTGCGGGGCCGTCATCGAGTTCGCGGACCGCCTCTCGCGGCCCTTCCTGCTGGCCGGCGGCATCTCGGCCGACAACCGGGAGGACTACCGGGCCGTGCTGGACCACCCCCTGTTCCTGGGCATCGACGTGGACACGGCGGCCAGGGACGTCGACGGACGGCTGAGCGCCGACCGGGTCACGGCCGTACGGCGCGGCTGGCACGATCCGAAAGCGAGGGTCTAGATGACGGCCGCGTTCATCGAGGCACTCCTGGACGCCCGCCGACCGGTGATCATGGAGCTCAAGCGGCAGGACGCCGCCGGACACGACCTGTTCGGCGACAGGTCGGCCGCCCGTCTGGTCGCCGACTACCAGGACGTCGGCGCGCCCTGCCTGTCCGTGGTGACCGGCCGGTGGTTCGGCGGCACCCCGGACCTGCTGCACGAGGTCGTGGCAGCGACGGACCTGCCCGTGCTGCAGAAGGACTTCATCACCCGCCGGAGCCAACTGCACCAGGCCCGCGAGAGCGGCGCGTCCACGATCCTGCTCACCGCCGCGCTGCTGCCGCGCGCCACCCTGGGCCACCTGGTCGAGCTCGGCCTGAGCCTGGGCCTGACGCCGTTCGTCGAGGTCACCACCGAGGAGGAGATCGGCCGCGTGCCGCGCGCCGAGGAGTGCGTGGTCGCGGTGAACAACAAGGACATCGCCACCCGCGAACGCGGCGCGGGCGACCTCGGGCGAAGCTCGTCACTCCTGCCCGCGGTGCTGCGCAGCGGCACCCGGTGCCCGGTGAGCGCCGGGGCCATCCGCAGCCCCGACGACGCCGCCCGCCTGCTCAGTGAGGGCTTCGCCGGTGTGCTCATCGGAACGGGCCTCCTGCGCGCCGCCAGCCTGCCGGCGTGGCTGGACGGCCTCGATGCCCGTCTCGACCCCCACCTCGACGCCCGTCCTGGCACCCGCCTCGACCCCCGTCTCGACGCCGGCCGCGAACCGGCTCCACCCGTCCGCCGCCCGGCGGCCCCCCCGACCACCGACATCTGGAGGTAACAGCATGACCAGCGAAGCATCCGAGCAGTGGAAGGTCGTCGTCAACGACGAGGAGCAGTACTCGCTCTGGTCCGCCGACCGCGAGTCGCCGGCGGGCTGGCGCGAGGTCGGCGTCCGGGGCGCGAAGGACGAGTGCCTCGCGCACATCGAACACGTGTGGACCGACATGCGCCCCCGCAGCCTGCGCCTGCGGTCCGTCCCGGAGGACGGTGCGCAGTGAACCGGACGCTCGCACCGCACGGCGCGCGCCCGGTGGCCGAGCCCCTGCTCACCACCACCCTGAACCTCCCGGAGTGCCAGGCCCGGGGCTGGGTCGTCGTCGACTCCATGGTCGACGGCCTGGCCCTGGGCGGCACCAGGATGACCCCGACGGTGACCGAGCAGGAGCTGGCCGGGCTCGCCAGGGCGATGACCCACAAGCTGGCACTGGTCGGCCTGCCCATCGGTGGCGCCAAGGCCGGCATCGCACCCGATCCGGGCGCCACCGTCGAACGGCGGTCGGTGATGCGGGGGTTCGGCCGCGCCGCGGCCCCGCTGCTGAACGGCGGGGTGTACCTGGGGTGCGACCAGGGCACCACCTACGCCGACCGGCAGGTCGCCTTCGAGGCCGCCGGGTACGACGTCACCCGCCGCCCCGGCACCACCCGCCTGACCGTCGACTGGGCCGAACTGTGGGACCACATGGCCGACATCACCGGGTTCGGCGTGGCCGTCGCGGTGCTCGGCGCCCTACGGGCCTCCGGTGCGCGGACCCCGCAGCGCATCGCGATCCAGGGCTTCGGCACCGTCGGGCGCGCGGTGGCCGGCCACCTGGCCGCCCCCCGCCCCCCGGGGGTGGGCGGGGGCGGCGGCCGGGGCCCCCACCAGGAGCAGCGCGGGGAGCCCCGCGCCGGAAACGCCACCCTCACCACCACCGACGGCCCGCA
>NZ_JBHWIJ010000030.1:5816-24058 GCF_042732255.1 Kitasatospora sp. NPDC059803
GCAGCCCACCCACACCCCGCGATTCGGACCGCGCGGGCGCGGGGGGCCCGCCACCCCGCCCCCCCCGGCCAACTGGTGGGGGGCGGTGGCCGACGTCCGGGGCACCATCGAGGACCAGCGCGGACTGCCCGTCGCCGAACTCGCCACGCTCACCAGCAGCGACGGCACGATCGACCGGAACCGGCTGCCCGCCCGGGTCACCGTCCACGGGCCCGGCCAGGCGTGGCTGCACGTCGACGCCGACGTGCTGGTGCTGGCGGCATCCGCCTCCGCGGTCGACGAGGAGGCGGTGCCGGCGGTCCGGGCCGGCCTGGTGGTCGAGGGCGGAAACCTCAGCTGCACCCCACCCGCCCGCCGGTTGCTGCGCGAGGCCGGCCACACCGTCCTGCCGGACGTGGTCGTCAACGTCGGCGGAGCGGCGGCGACCGGGTGCGTGCTCGCCGGGCTGGCCCCGTCCGACCTGCCGCTCCCGCAGTTGTCCGCGTGGCTGCGCGAGTGGGTCTCCAGCAGGATCGCCCGGAACTGCGAGCTGGTGCAGGAGCTGAGCGCCTCGGGCAGCGCCGATCCGGTCGCGCAGCTCCTCGGTTCGCGCGGAGCCCCGGCCGGCGCCTCCGAACCGGAGGTACCGGCCGAGCCGTGACCCGCCGGGAGGACGCCCCCTCGCGGCTCCACTCGAACGTGGCTCCACTCGAACGTGGCTTCACTCGAAGCGGACCGCGCCCCCTTCGTGGTTGCTAGCCTCCCGGGATGACCGCGACATTCGACGAAGCCGTCCGCGCCCGGCTGCGGGCACCCAACATCTGGTACGTCGGCACCGTGTTCGCCGACGGAGCACCGCAGGTCAGCCCGATGTGGGTGGATCTGGAGGGCGAGGGGGAACTGACGTTCAACACCTCGGTGGGGCGGGTGAAGGAGGAGAACCTCCGTCGCGACCCGCGCGTCTACCTCTCGCACGCGGACGCCACCGATCCCTTCGACCGCGTGCAGATCAGTGGCGTGGTGGCCCGCTTCGTCGAGGGTGAGGAGGCGCACGACCGGATGGACCGGCTGGCCCGCAAGTACCTGGGCGTCGAGCGCTACGAGTGGACCATGCCGGGTGAGCAGCGGGTCGCGGTGATCGTGCGCCCGCTCAAGGTGCGGCACATCGTCGGGGTGGAGCGCTTCCGTCCCGGCGGGCCCGTCCCTGCCCCTGCCCCTGCCCCTGCCCCTGCCCCTGCCCCTGAGTAGTGCTCCTGCCCTCGCCGCCTTCGCCTCATCAGCGACTCATCAGCGACCGAAGCGACCGAAGCGACTCAAGGTTGGCGGTCAGTGCGCGCATGCGCGGCCGGCCGCGCATGAACCCGGCTCCACTCATCAGGCCTCATCAGGCCCCTCGGGATCGATCATCTAGGCTGGCGCGGTGACTGATGAGCAGGAGCGGGTGCAGCCGTCGGGAGTTTGGGCCACGGCGGTGGGGGTGGCCAGGGTGCGGGCGCTGGAGACCGAGCGGGTGGACGCGTTGTTCCGCGACCCACTGGCCCAGGCCTTCGCCACCGCCGGCGGCCTGTGGCCCTCCTCGCCACCCCCCGCTGACGAGGCCGCGCGCCGCCGTCGGCTGGCCGTGTCGTACTCCATCGTCATCAGGACGAAGTTCCTCGACGACCTGTTGCAGCAGGCCTCCGCGTCCGGGGTCCGGCAGGTCGTGCTGCTCGGCGCCGGCATGGACAGCCGCGCCTTCCGGATGGACTGGCCCGAGGGCACCCGGCTGTTCGAGGTCGACACCGCCGCGCCACTGGACTTCAAGGCCTCGGTGCTGCGCCAGGAGCGGGCCGTCGCACGCTGCGAGCGGATCACCGTCGCGGCGGATCTGCGGGAGGACTGGCCGGCCGCGCTGGCCGCCGCAGGGCACGATCCGGCCGTGCCGACCGTGTGGATCGCCGAAGGACTGCTGATCTATCTGCCCGAGGACGCGGTGGAGCTGCTGCTGGCCCGGATCAGCGCGCAGTCGGCGGCAGGCAGCCGGATGGGGCTGACCTTGGGCTCGCGCGGCGTGATCGAGCGCTTCGGCGCGGACTCCGTACCGGGCTCGGCGGCGTCCATGTGGGTCTCGGAGATGCCCGACGACCCGGTGGACTGGCTGGCCGGGCACGGCTGGGAGGCCGACACTCACACCCTGCGCGAGCGCGCTGCCGCCTACGGCCGCCCGGTCAACACCCCGCCGCAGCGCGAGGAGCAGCCCGGCGGACTGGTCTCGGCGGTCCGCCGGTAGAGCGCCTCCCGGTTCCCCGGATCATCGATTCCAAGGGGGCCTGATCCACCCAACAGCCGCCCGAACGCTGCCACTTCACGTATGTGCGGGACCATGGCCGCCACGTCCAGCGCGTTCCGGCAAAGGGTTCGTCAACGGTCATTCCTGCGCTGCCGAATCCCGCAGGTGGCATGCCCACCGGGTCCGGCCGGACCGGCATTCGCCGTGGTCGGGAGGTGGAGGGGAGTTGGCGAAATCGTGTCCATGGCCGGTCCGGCCCCGTTGACCGCCGGTACGGCCGGGCGGTTGGCTCGCCCCGAGCCGGCCGGCGGGGGCGGGAGGCGGCACGGCCCGAGGCAAGGGGAGGACGGTTCAGGTGGAACGGACGAACGCGAGGACCCGCGGCCGGTGGGCGGTACGGGCCGGCAGCGTGCTGGCGGCCGCACTCCTGGCCGCCACCACGGCCCAGGTCCGGGCCCAGGCCGCGCCGCTCCCGGGGGGCACCGTCACGGTGAACGTCGCCCCTGACGGCACCCCGGCCGACGACTGGTCGGAGCCGCTCGGCCTGAGCGCCGACGGCCGCTACGCCCTCTTCACCTCGCTGGCCGCCAACCTGGTGCCCGGCGACACCAACCGCCTGTACGACGTGTTCGTCCGCGACCTGTGGACCGGGCGCACCGAGCGGGTGAGCCTGGCCGACGACGGCAGCCAGCTCGACGGCTCGACCAACCAGGCGGCGATCAGCGCCGACGGCCGGTACGTGGCCTTCAGCACGAACGCCACCGACGTCATCCCGGGACGGCACGGCGACGGCCGGTTCGACGTCTACGTCCGCGACCGCTGGACCGGCCGCACCGAACCGCTCACCGCGGGCACCGGCGCCGGCAACTCGCTCGACCCGGCGATCAGCGCCGACGGCCGGTACGTCGCGTACACCTCGGACCGCGCCGACCTCGCCCCCGGCACCCGGCCCGGCGTCCAGAACATCCACCTGACCGACCGCCGCACCGGCACCACCCGCCTGGTCAGCACCGGCCGCGACGGCACCGCCGCCGACGGCGGCTCGGTCGAGCCCTCACTCAGCGCGGACGGCCTGACCGTCGCCTTCCGCTCCAAGGCGACCAACCTGCTGCCGACCGCGCCCACGACGGCCACAACAGCCACGACGGCCACGACCGCCACCAAGCCCCCACCCGCACGGCAGCTCTTCCCGCTCTACACCTACGACGCGCGCACCGGCCGGATCCAGGGCGCCAGCATCGACGCCACCGGCACCCTGCGCGACGCCGCCAAGGCCGGACGCCTCAGCCCCGACGGCCGCTTCGCCCTCTTCCGCGTCTTCGAGCGCGAGCAGGACACCGTCCAAGTCCGCCTCTACGCCCGCGACCTGCGGACGGGCACGGTGACCACGGTCTCCGCCGTCGACTCCCAGCCCGCCGTCATGACCGCCGACGACCGCTGGGTCTACTTCGCCTCCGACTCCGCCGCCCTCGTCCCCGGCGACACCAACGGCGTCGCGGACGTCTTCCGCCGCGACCTGTGGACCGGCCGGATCGAACGCGTCAGCACGGCGGCCGACGGCAGCCAACGGCCCGGCGCCTCCACCGCCCCCAGCGTGGACGCCCTCGGCACGACGGTCCTGTTCAGCACCCTGAACGGCACCGGCGTGGAGCTCCTGGCCCGCCGCCTGCCGCCACTCTGACTTCGGTCGAACTCCCCTCTCCGGCACTCCCGATGACGGCGACGGTGCAACGCGCCGGAGAGGGTCCAATTCGGTTGAGCGGCCGACACAGCTCTGGTAGCAATGTGACATGATACAAGGACTCAAGGTCGCCCTTCGCGCGCGCCACGAAAGCGACGTCGCCGTTCTGCAGACCGAGCTGTACGACGACGTCGCCACCCGCTCCCGGGCCGACACCCGCCCCTGGCGGCCCATCTCGCCGGGCACGGCAGACTCCCCCTACGCGCCGACCCCGCCCTCGGAGGACGCGTCCTGCTTCTCCGTACTGGAGCTGGCCTCAGGGGAGTTGGCCGGGGAGGCCGTGCTCTGGGGCATCGACACCCACAACCGCACAGCCCACCTCGGGATCGCCCTGCGCCCCGGCCTGCGCGGCCGGGGCCTGGGCACCGATGTGGTCAGGGTGCTCTGCCAGTACGGCTTTGCGATACGCGGCCTGCACCGGCTGCAACTGGAGACCCTCGCCGACAACACCCCGATGATCGCGGCCGCCCGCAGGGCCGGCTTCACCCTGGAGGGAACCCTCCGCCGATCCGCCTGGGTGTGCGGCGAGTTCGCGGACGAGGCCGTCCTCGGGCTCCTCGCCGACGAGTGGAGGCCATGAGGCTCGCCGCAGCACCGCCCTACCAGTCGCGGACGGATTCGCAGCCCTCGATCAGGCCGTCGCCGGCCCAGGCCAGATCGGCTTCCGACTCGGCTGCAGCCTCGGTGATGATGGCGCCGAGCGCGTCGTAGAGCTCTTCGCGCTCAACGGTCTCGATGAATCCGGCGCGCGCGTCGAGCTCGTTGAAGGCTTCGCCGAACTGCTCCCCGAGCTCGACGAGCCTCGGCGTCAGGACCTCCGCCGGCTCCCCCGAAGCCAGCGCAGCCAGCACCGCGCGCCGCGTCGCCCTGTACTGCGCCAGCGCCTTCTTGTAGACCGCGGCGCTGATCTGCTCGCGGCCGTCCCAGTTCCGGAGCGGATTGTTGAGGTTCTCGGCGAGCCACTGGGGCTTGCGGGGCTTGGCGACCCTGAGGTAGACGCCCTGGCGCTCCTCGGGCCGCCAGAGCCTCCTCATCGCCGTCGCATACTCCGCGGGGACACTGACCAGTTCCAACTCCTCCAGCGCCGGAACACGCCCCGGCAGGAGGCAGTCCGCCTCGACCATCCCGAAGACGTCGGAGAGCCTGAGGTGCTTCAGCGAAGTCAACTCGTTGAGGCTCGATGCCGATGACAAGGTCACCGGCCCGCTGAGCGTCAGGCCGGTCAGCGCGGGATACCGCTCGACGAGCCGCGCACAGTCCAGCGATTCCACAGCCCGAACCGTCAGCCGACGCGTCTCCTCGTCAGGATCTGCGGGCCCCGCGGGAGAGTCGTTCAACTCAGCGCCGGTGATGCTCTTCGCCCACGGGTCACGCCACTGCGACTCGTCGCCCTGCCGTCGGCGCCGCGCCAGGGCCAGATCGAGCCCCATGCCCCACCCGAACGCGTAGCTGCTCGGCGGCTGGCCGTGCAGCAGCGGCAGCGTCCCGATGACCTTGCAGCTCCGAGGGAGCACCCACTCGTAGTGGCAATGCGACAGACCGAGAGAACCCCAGAGCGGCACGACGTCGCCGAGCTCCGCCACGGACACCGGCTCCGGACCGGACCAGTCGAGGTGCAGGACGCCCGCGCGCTGGTGGTCCGGGTCCAGATTGGTGATCTGTGCCGCTGTCCACTCGCCGAGGTACTCGGAGAACGCCGCGACGACATCGCCCGGGACGATGGGCCTGGGAGGTGCTGATTCCTTGACAGTAGCCATGCCCCGCACACTATTCGGCACCACCCACAACGACGTCCGCATCGTTTCGCGGGGGCCTTGCCAGACACTACGGTCACCGTACTATGGTGTGGGACGTGAAGAACAAACGCTCCATGCAGGAGCCGACCTTCCTGCTCCTCACCGCTCTGGCCGACCGGCCCCGGCACGGCTACGCGCTCGGGGACGAGGTCGCCGCGATCTCCGAAGGCCGGGTACGGCTCGGCGCCGGCAGCCTGTACGGCACCCTCGACCGGCTCCTGGCCGAGGGACTGATCCGCGTCGAGCGCGAGGAGACGGTGGACGGGCGCCCCCGGCGCGTGTTCGCCCTCACCCCGGACGGTGAACAGTCGCTCAGGAACGAGGCCGAACGCCTGCGCTCCGCACTGCGCGAGGCCGACCGGCGCCTGACCCAGACCTGGACCCGTCCCGCAGGAGGCACGGCATGACCTCGAAGCACCCCTTGAACACGCGCCTGCTGCAACGGGCCCTCCAGCTGTACCCGGCCTCCTACGGCGCCGGTGCACTCGCGGAGGTCGCCGACCTCGCCCAGCACCGGATCGCCGGCTCCGGCTCCGCGACGGGACTGCGCGAGGTAGCCGACGTCGCCGGGCACGGGGCCCGGCTCCGACTGGGCATGGTCTCCCACCAGCCGCCGGGCCGGGCGTTCGCCACCGCGGCGCCGCTCGCCGCGATGCTGGCCGGAACGTACGCGGCGACCTACCTGTGGCGGAACCTGCGGCTCGCCATCAGCCCCGAGTCCCCTGGCTTCCCCGCCGGAGCCCCGGCGGGAGGCGCGATCCTGGCGGCGACGTCGCTGCTCGTCCCCGCTGTGCTGACGGCGTGCGCGGTCCTGGCCGGCCGCTGGTCGGCCGCACGGGCCCTGGCCCTGGTGTCGCTGGTACTGGCACCGCTGTTCTACGCCATGTGCCGCCTCGGGCTGCTCGACCTGGACTTCCGCACCGCGGCCGAACTCGGCCTCGGCCCCCGGGGGTTCGGGCTGATCGCGCTCAACACCCTCGTCCTCCTGGTCGCCCCGCCGGACCGGACCCGCAGGACCGGTGCCGGGCTCTGGCTGGTCGCCGCCATGGTCACGGCCCTGGGCATCGGCGCCACGATCACCGGCGAGTCCGCCGAGCGGCTCCTCACCTCCGGCTTCGGCACCTGGGCCCCGCTCGCCACCGGCGCCGCCCTGGCCTTCACCGCCCGGACGGCCGGGAACGCGGCCCTGGCCGCGACCGTCCTGGCGGCACCGCCCGTACTCACCCCCGTACTCCTCGGCGGCCACGCGTCGGTCGCGGCAATGGTGCCTCAGCTCCTCATCCCGTCCGCCTTCGGCTACCTGACGGCCCGAAGCGCGATCCTCCTCATCGGCCGCCTCCCCCGACGGGGCCGCCTCTCCCGCCCCTGACCGGCTCCGCGCCCCTCTCCCCCGGGGTGAGCCCAGCCGGCCGGAACTCGGCGAAGGCCCGCGAGCCGAGGCGCTGCAACGATGCCGGTAGGTCCGGACATCGGCCTGTCGGAACAGCCGTTGCGCTCACGGCTCCGACAGGCCGATGTCGAGGCGCTCGCCCTGGAACTGACGGCCCACCGAGGTACCACCACCCGACTCCCTCCGCGACCGGGGCGACCGGACGTGACGGCGAGTTCCGCGGGCGGCCACTGCGTGACCGACCACCGGCACCACCCGGGTCGAACCGAGCGTCGCCCGCGTGGTCAGTTCCTCGACACTGGTCACCGTGTACCTCCGACCACGACGGGCGGCGAGGCGGCGATGTCAGCCCGGGCGCATACGCTGTCGCGACGGAACGGGGATCGTGGCACTGGAGGCGGCATGTCCTTGACCTGGCTGGAGACGGAGGGCGGCCCGTTCATCGTGGTTCCACGCGACGCCCTGTCGCACTGGTCGGGAACGGAGGGCGACTACGACCGAGCCTGCGAAGTGGTGGAGCTCGTCGGTGTCCTCGACCTTCCGGAGGGAGCCGAGGCGCTCGTCCTCGGGGACGAACCGATGTCCACCGCCTACCTCCCCGAGCACCGAGTCCTCGTCCGCTGGTGCTATGCGGAGAGCGAGGAAGGTGTCGCCGACCTCGTTCTGGCCGGGCTTCCCACCGCCGAGTGGGAGAAGGGACCCGTGCTGAGGACCACGGGCGAGCTCGTCATGTTCGACGCCGCCTACTTCGGCACCGAGGTCGGGACGCTCGCGGACAGCACCGTTCTCGATCTCGGCGCCGGCCGCCACCGGGTGGACTCGGCGAGCATCGAGCCCGACCACCTCACGTGCTTTCGCGTCCACCGATTCGTCGAGCTGACCTGACCAGTCGTTTGCTCCACTGCTCCGCTGCTCCTGGCTGAGGCGGGCCGGCCGCGGATGGACACGGCCGCAGCGCCCGGGCCCGGCCGGGTGTCAGGGGTGGTAGTCGGTGAGGGTGTGGGTGGGGGTCCAGCCCTGGGTGCGGGCGCGGGTGAGGTCGAGGACGACGCTGCGGGTGAGGAGGTCGACGGTGTAGGGGGTGAGGCCGGGGATGCGGGTGGTGCGGGCGGCGAGGCGGGCGAGGGGTGCGGGGAGGTGGGCGATGCGGGCGGGGAGGCGGTGGGCGGTGAGGACGTGGCGCAGCGCGTCGTCGCGGCGGTAGGGGGTGGCGTCGGCGATGTTGTAGGCGCCGGGCGGCCAGGGCGGGGTGCCGGTGAGGCCGAGGGCGGACAGGCAGGCGTCGGTGAGGTTGGCGACGGCGGTGAGGCTGAGCGGGATGTCGCGGCCGGGCAGCGGGAGCAGGCCGTGCCGGGCGCGGGCGAGCAGTTGGGGGACGAGGTGGGGGTCGCCGGGGCCGTAGACGGCGCGGGGGCGCAGGACGACGGCGCCGGCCGTGAGGGCGAGGCGTTCGGCGGCGGCTTTGGTGCGGCCGTAGGCGTTGAGGTGGCCGGCGGCGGTGGGGTGGTCCTCGGTGACGGCGGGGGCGATACGGGAGGTGCGGGCGGCGGCGCGCGGGTCGTAGACGCTGGCGCTGCTGACGTGCACGAGGGGGCGGCCAGCGGCCGCGCGCAGGGCGCGTTCGGTGCCGGTGACGTTGACGGCGTGCTGGTGGGCTTCGGCGGGATCGCCCGGGGGCAGGTCGGCGACGGCGGCGGCGCAGTGGACGACGAGGTCGGCGCCGGTGAAGTCGGGGTCGCCCTCGGTGGCGTCCCAGGGGCGGTGGTGGCCGACCGGGCCGGGGCGGCGGCCGTGGCAGGAGACTTCGAGGCCCAGGGCGGCGGCGGTGCGGGCGAGGTGGGCGCCGCAGAAGCCGGTGGCGCCGGTGATGGCGAGGTGCATCAGGATCTTCCCCGTCGGACGGTGAGTTCGGCGTAGCCGGGCAGGGCGCTGCGGCGGTCGACCCGGGCGCGGGTGACGACCGGGTGGTGGGGGGCGAGCGCCAGGAGGAGGTCGGCGAGCAGGGCGCGGGCCAGGCCGGCTCCGGGGCAGGCGTGCGGGCCGGCGCCGAAGACGGCCTGGGTGGCGGCTGGATCGTCGGCCGGGCCGCGGCGGTGGGCCCGGGCGGCGTGCCGGGCGACCAGGACCAGCCGGTCGCCGGCCCGTACGGGGTGCCCGGCGAGGGTGGTGTCGGCGGCGGCGACCCGGGGCAGCAGCGGGGACGGGGCGGTCAGGCGCAGGAGTTCGGCGGCGAGGCGGGGTGCGGTCGTCTCGCTCACGGTCGGCCAGAGCCCGGCGTCGGCGCACCAGGCGACGGCGCGGGGCAGGGCGGCGACGGTGGTGTTCACGGCGGCGACGGCCACCATGGCGTCGCGTGCGTCGCGGGCGTCGGGCGCGTCGGGCAGCAGGGCGGCGAGCCGGGCGGCGGCGTCGACCGTGGCGGCGGCCGCGTCCGGGCCGCGGCGGCGGGGGCCGGGGAGGTGGTCGCGGGCGGCGTGGGCGGCGACTTCGGCCGCGGCGTGGGCGAGGCGGTGCGGGCAGGACTGCGCGCCGGTCAGGGCGGCGGCCGTGACACCGGCCAACTCACGTGCCAGTGCCACGAGTTCGATCTCGCCCGCGGCCAGGCCCGGGATCCGCTTCGCGAGCACGGCCTGCCAGTGCGGGCGGATCCGTTGCTGTGCGGCGGTGTCGAGGCCGCCGGCCAGGGCGCGGCGGGCGTTGCGGTGTTCGGCGCCGTCCTGGTCGAACAGCAGTCCGCCGTCGGTGAGTTCGGCCGCCGCGCCGCCGGTGGTGCCGGGTGCGGTGCGGTCCAGCGGGACCTTGGTGAGCGCTTCGCGGTAGGCCTCGGTGCCGTGCACCAGCACGGTGCGGCCGAGCCGGACCACCGGGCGGCGGCGGGTGGCGGCGAGCAGGGCGAAGAGCAGGGGGTGGCTGCGCAGGTAGACCCGGCGGTCCCGGCGGCGGGCCCGGCGGGCGGCGGCGGGTGGGGTCGTCGGTGCGGGCGGCGGCGGGGGTGTCCGTGCGCTCACCGGTGCGGACGTCGGTGCGGTCATGGGGTCGGTCACCGGGCCAGCTCCCGTGCGCAGTGCGCGGCGGCCGCCGCCCGGTCGGGCTTGCGGGAGCGGCCCGCGAGCGGGACCTCGCCGAACAGGACGGCGTCCGGCCGGGCCGCTGCCATCCGGTCGAGCGGCCCGCGCAGGGCCTCGCGCAGGCGCCGCGGGTCGGTGCCCGGCGCCGGCTGGACGAGGGCGACCAGCCGCTCGTCGCCGTCCCCGGCCGGAACGCCGACCAGGACGGCGAGTTCGACACCCGGCAGGTGCAGCGCCGGTTCGTACAGGCCGGGGTAGATGTTCTCGGCGCGGCGCAGCACCATGTCCTTGAGGCGGCCGGCGAGGACGATCCGTCCGTCGGGGGTGAGGGCTGCGCGGTCGCCGGTGCGCACCCAGGGGTCGGGGTCCTCGCCGAGGTAGCGGTGGCGGGCGCCCGGGCCGGTGAGCAGCAGTTCACCGCCGGTGGCGATCCGGGCGCGGACGCCGGGCAGGGGGACTCCGACCAGGTCGCCGTCCCCGTCGTGGGCGCTCTTGTCCGCCTCCTCGACGGCGGCGGCCGGGAACAGTTCGGTGAGCGCGTAGACGCTCCAGGCCTGGTGGGCGCCGGACTGTTTGACCCGGCGCAGCAGGGCGGCGTCGGCGGGGGCGGAGCCCGTCCAGACCCGGCCGGTGAAGCGGGCACCGGCGGCGAGGGCGGCGCGCAGTTGCGGTGGGGTGAGGTAGGTGTGGGCGGGGTCGAGCCGGGCGAGTTGGCGGCCGAGCGCGGCGGGGCGGCGGGCGGGCAGCACGACGGCGGCGCCCGCGGCGAGGGCCGGGACGAGGACGAAGAACGTCCCGCCGAGGACGACCGTCCCGGGGCGCGGGTCGACCAGGTCGGCGACGGTGCGCAGCCCTGCGGCCAGCCCGTCCCGGGTGTGGACGACGGCGCGCGGGCGGGCGGTGGTGCCCGAGGTGAAGACGATCACCGCGTCCGTTTCCGGGCCGCCGTCAGGCCGGGCGGGCGGGGTCGCGCCGGCAGGGCGCAGGTGCGGCGCGCAGCCGGGCAGGCGGCGGCCCAGGGTGGCGACCGGCCCGAGCGCGGTGAGGCGGGGCAGGGCGAGGTCGGCGCGGCGGGCGAGCGGCCCGGCCCAGCCGGCCACCGCCTGGGCGGCGGCGTCGGCGAGGACGAGATCGGGGCGGGCCAGGGTGAGCCGGGCGGCGAGCACGTCGGGCCCTGCGGTCGGGTCGAGGACGGCGATGCGCAGGCCCAGCCGGTGCGCGGCGAGCATGACGGCCAGTGCGCGTGGCCCGGGCCGGACGGCGACGCCGACGGTGTCGCCGGGGCCGAGGCCGTGGGCGTGCAGCGCGGCGGCGTAGCCGTCGGCCAGGTCGGCGAGTTCGCCGCGGCGGATCACCGGGCGGACGGTGCCCAGGCGGGTGTGGCGCAGGACGGCGGGCCGGTCGGGGTGGTCGGTGCGCAGGGCGTGGGTGAGCCGGTCGAGCATGGCGGGGTCCTTCGGCGGGCTGCGGCGCGGAACGGAGCGGGTCCGGTCGGGAAAGGGTCGGTAAGGAGCGCGGCGCGCGGGGCGCCGGGCGCACGGGGCGCGCGCGGGCTGTCAGCGCACGTCGACGGCGCGCGGCCCCGCGCCGCGCTCCAGGTACCAGCGCGCGGTGCCCACCACGCCGTACGCGCGGATGCGCCGGGTGGAGTTCTGCACCACCATGTCGCGGCGGCGCACCACCGCCGTGGTGTGCCGGCGGACCCTGTTGAGGAACGCCCGGTCGGTGGGTGAGGGCCGCCGGGGCATGCCGCCGACGGCGAGGTAGAGCTCGGCGGTGATCGCCATGTTGTTGCCCGCGTGCATCCGGTACGAGGTCAGGTAGCCGTGTCGGCGGCGGTGGGCGGGCCGGATCCGGCCGAAGAAGGCGCCGAGCGCGACCAGCACCAGGAACACCGCGCGCCCGGCCGGGCCGTGCTCGTCGTGGCGGGCGGTGACCCGGCCGCAGACCAGCCCGCCGGAGGCGACCAGCCCGGCGCGGGCCGCGGCCGTCCAACCGGGTTCGGGCAGGCAGTCGGCGTCGGTGCGGGCGAGCAGGGTGGCGCCGTGGGCGACGGCGTGCCGGAAGGCGGTGTCCACTGCGGAGCCGACGCCCTTCTCCGGCTCGACCACCACCTCGACCGGGAACGGCGCGTGGGCGGCGAAGGCGCGCGCCAGGGCGACGGTGCCGTCGGTGGAGCCGTTGTCGGCGACGAGCAGGGTGAAGTCGCGGTCGCGCTGGGCGGCGAGGGCGCGCAGCACGCCCTCGATCCGGGCCTCCTCCTGGTAGGCGGGGACCACCACCCACAGGTCGGTCCTCACGATGCCTCCCAGACCATGGTCATGAGGCTGACGCCGCCGCCGAGCCCGATCAGCAGCACCTTGTCGCCGGGCGCCAACGTGTCGCGTATTCGGTCGAGTTGCACGCCCAGCGTGGCACTGGCGACGTTGCCGAGTTCCGGCACCGTCAGGACCAGCTTCCCGGCCGGCACCCCGGTCAGCTCGACGAAGCGTTCCAGGTAGGGGATCGTCACCTGGTGCACCAGCACCCGGGCGTAGTCGTCCCAGCCGAGGCCGGTGCGGGCGGCGAGCCGGGCCAGGGCGGCAGGACCGATCTCCTCGAAGATGCCGCGCAGTTCCTTGCCGCCGCCCCGGAAGTAGCTGTACTCGTCGCCGCGCGGGTGGCGGGAGCCGCCGCCGGGGATGCCGCCGGCCGGCCAGTGCTCGGAGGCCGTCTCCGTCCCGACGTCGAGGATGCCGCCCCGCTCCACGGCCTCGACGACGACGGCCGCCCCGGCGTCGCCGAAGGTGTAGCCGGCGAAGCCGTCCCGGAACTCCGCCGGGGAGGACGGCGTGCGGAGCATGGCCCGGCTGGGCGTCTCGCCGGTGACGACCAGGGCACGCCGGGCCCGGCCGGCCAGAATCATCGCGCGGGCCAGGTCGATCCCGTTGAGGAAGCTGTTGCAGGCGTTGCTGACGTCCAACGCATGTGCACGGGTGACGAGTTCGGCCTGCACGATGTGGGCGGTGGCGGGCTCGCACACGTCCCGGGTCGCGGAGGCGAACAGCAGCAGGTCCACGTCCTGCGGGCGCAGCCCCCGGGCGGCGAGGGCGCGCCGGGCGGCGCCGACCGCGAGGGTGGAGGCGTACTCGCCGTCGGCGGCGAAGTGCCGGGTGCGGATGCCGGTCGCCTTCTCGAACATCCGCTCCGGCAGGGCGAGTCGGCCACCGGCGGTGACCTCGTCCTGGAGCTGCTGGGAGGTGAGCCGACGGGCCGGCAGGTGGGAGCCGACGGCGGTGATGCCGATCCTCGGTGTTGCTGCTGGGTGCATGCCCCCATGCTCCGGCGGCACGGCCGGGTCGGCCTGAGTACGGGTACTCAGGCCGGCCCGCCGGGCTACCCGATCACGTCTGTGCAGCTGGACGAGGGACGGTTCCCGGCACTCCGGCACCTGCAGCACCTGCGGTGCCGTCACCGGTCCGGGTGGCTCCTCGCCGCACGGACCGACCAACTTCGCGTTACAGCCCCGCCGAGACCCCGAGCCCTGTCATGATCGGCACGTTGCGTCTCGTAGATCCTCGATCCTCGGAAAACCAGGAGTGGCTGTGGCAGAGCGGCAGAACGGCACGGTGAAGTGGTTCAACGACGAGAAGGGCTACGGCTTCATCACCCCGGAGTCCGGAGCGGACCTGTTCGTTCACTTCCGGGCGATCCAGGGAAGCGGCTTCAAGTCCCTGGTTGAGGGCCAGAAGGTGACCTTCGTGGCGGTCCAGGGCCAGAAGGGGCTCCAGGCCGACGAGGTCCAGGTGGCGGAGTAGAAGCAGTTCCTCCCCTTCCTCCCTCGAACCCCGGGCCCCGGTCCGAACGGGAGATGCGGGAGATCAAGTCCTGGGCGGCCTCCGTTCGATCGGGGCCGCCCAGGCCGTTCTGGACGTTCTGGACGTTCTGGACGGCTCGCCGGGCGGTCAGCCGCCCGACGTCTCGACGGTCACCGCGACTGAGCGGTCCCGGAGGGCGGCGGCGGTGAACTCCACTTCGACGAGCGTGCCCGCCAGACCAGCCGTCTTCAGCTCAACGGCCATCGCCCGTGCCTGCGCCAGTGCCAGCCCGTGGGCCTCGCGCAGGGCTCGCAGCACCGGGACGAGGCTCAGCTCGGGCTGTACGAGGTGAAGGCGCGCCAGTCCGTGCTCCGCCAGTAGCGCCTGGCGGATCTCCTCGGGTGTCGGCCCGCCGTCGTCCTCCTCGCACCAGGCCGCAGAGCAGGTCCGGCAGGAGGCCTCGGTACCCCAGCACAGCCGTCCGCGGTCCAGGAACTGGCCGACATCGCGGACCAGCGCACCGCCGCAGTCCGCGCATTGTGTCGTGATCTTCGCACCCTGAGTGATCATCAGACTCCCCGCCGTCGCTCGTCGTTGCGCGGATCGTCCCGCATCTACGCGTGCCCGTCGACCATCGACCGTCGTTCCTCGGCGAGGCCTCAGCCGCGCCGGGTGCCGCCTGGCCGGTTGCGGTGGCGGCCGACGGTGCCGACGCGTTTGAGGGTCCGGACGATCGGGGCGGTCTCGACCGTGTCGACGCCCGGGAGGGCGCCGAGACGGTCGGTCAGGTAGTCGTACAGGTACTCGTCGTCGGGGCAGAGGACGGCGGCGAGGAGGTTGGTCCGCCCCGTGGTGGCTGCGGCGTAGGCGACTTCGGGGTGTTCGGCCAGGGCTGCGCCGACGGCGGCGAGGTGCGAGGGCCGCACCGACATCCAGATCGCGGTGGTGGTCGGGCTGCCCAATAGCCGCTCGTCGACGTCCACGACGAAGAAGAGCGCTCCGGCCGCGCGCAGGTGGGCGATCCGGCGGCGCACCGTCGACTCGTGGCAGCGGCCCTCGGCGGCCAGCGCCGCGTACGTCGTACGGCCGTCGCGGGCCAGGGCGGCGAGCAGCGTGTGGTCGAGGTCGGTGAGCTCCAACGGCGACGGCGACGACGACAGCCGCCCATCGGGGGGCGGGAACGTTGGGGGTGGGACGGCAGGAGGCGGGAACGCGGGGGCGAGCGCGTCCCGCTGGTCCTGGTCCAGCTCGCAGGTCAGGGCGCCCCAGGTGGTCGGGCCGCCCTTGAACAGCCGCAGCACGCGCTGCGCGGTGATCGAGGTGACCCCCGGGAGCCGATCGAGCAGGTGCACCGGCGCGTCCTGGGCGCGGTCCCGGTGCGCCACCAGATGGCAGATGATCTCGGTGGCGCCGGAGGCGACCTGGACCCACCGCGTGTCCTCCCGCGCGGCCAGGGCCCGGGCCAGGCCGAGCGACGCGCCGGGGGCGGACTGCAACCGCAGCGCCCACACGGTCTGCCCGACCGGCCGGGGGTTGAGCCTGCCGATGACGCGCAGCCCGGCGCTCTCGCACAGCGCGGCGTAGCGGCGGGCGACGACCTGCTCGGAGACGCCCAGCACCGAGGCGATCCGACGCAGGGGGGCGCGCCCGTCGATCTGGAGGGCGTGGATCAGCCGGAGATTGAGGGATTCCACGGATCCAGACCCTACCCGGGGCGGTATCCGGCACGCACGCCCGGACTCGTTGCGCCCGCTCGCGGCCGATCCGGATCATCGGTGCGCAGGCCGACGCGGCACCTGTCCGCGCGGAACTGCGATCCCCGTGGCGGCCGCGCCGCGGCTCGGCCGCCACCCGCGAGGAAGAGGAGGAGGGGAGACCCGGGCACACCACCCGGCTCCCCGACGGCAGATGAGCGCATTCCGTGATCTTCGGCATTACATCGACCACCTGACCGAGGTCCTCGGGAAGGACGAAGTCCTCCAGATCGACGGCGCCGACCGGGACCTGGACATCGGAGGCATCACCGAACTGCTGGCGGAGCGGGAAGGCCCCGCCCTGATGTTCGACAACATTCCGGGATTCCCCACGGGGTACCGGGTGTTCACCAACTTCATGGGGACGCCCGCCCGCACCGCGGTGGCGCTCGGGCTGCCGCACGACACCGCCGAGCTCGACATCGTGCGGGCCTGGAAGGACCTCAGCAAGCGGATCGAGCCCGTTCCCCCCGTGGAGGTCGCCACCGGCCCGGTCCTGGAGAACGTCCTGGTCGGCGAGGACGTGGACCTCGGGATCTTCCCCACCCCGCGCTGGCACGACAGGGACGGCGGCCGCTACATCGGCACCGCCTGCATGGTGATCACCCGTGACCCCGACAGCGGCTGGGTCAACGTCGGCACCTACCGGGCCTGCGTCCAGGGCCGCGACCGGTTGTCGCTGTGGATGCTCGGCAACCGGCACGCCAAGGCGATCGCCGAGAAGTACTGGGCGCGCGGCCGGACCTGCCCGATCGCCGTGGTGGTCGGCCAGGACCCGATCCTGTCGACCGCCGCCGCGATCGCCGCACCGTCTGGGATGTCGGAGTACGACCTGGCGGGCGGGCTGCGCGGGGAGGGCGTCGAGGTCCTGTACGCGCCGGGCAGCGAGCTTCCGATCCCGGCGCACGCCGAGATCGTGATCGAGGGCGAACTGCCGCCGGTCGAGGA
Source organism: Kitasatospora sp. NPDC059803 (assembly GCF_042732255.1). NCBI lineage: Bacteria > Bacillati > Actinomycetota > Actinomycetes > Kitasatosporales > Streptomycetaceae > Kitasatospora > Kitasatospora sp. NPDC059803. The sequence goes on from NZ_JBHWIJ010000030.1 coordinate 22,559, forward strand.
GGAGTCCGTCCTGGAGGGCCCCTTCGGGGAGTGGACCGGCTACTACACGCACTCGGGCCAGGAGACCGTCGTCCGGGTCACCCGGATCCTGCACCGCGACGACCCGATCATCCTGGGCGCACCGCCGATGCTGCCGACCATCCCGGCCGGCGACCAGGCCGTTCCGCTCTACTCGGCGTCGCTGACCTGGGACCACCTGGAAGCGTCCGGCGTGCAGAACGTCAAGGGCGTGTGGGCCTACGCCCGGCAGCTCCTGATGGTCGTCTCCATCGAGCAGACCGGCGCGGGGGACGCCATGCACGCGCTGCTGGCGGCGGCCGGGCGCAAGCGCACGGGCGGCATGGAACGGTACTTCGTCGTGGTCGACGAGGACATCGACATCACCGACATCAACCACGTGCTGTGGGCGATGTTCACCCGCGTCCACCCGACCGAGTCCATCCAGGTCCTGCGCGCGCCGACCACCGCCATCGACCCGCGGCTCGCACCCGACAAGCTCGCCGCCGGCGACCTGTCGATGGGCATCGTGCTCATCGACGCGTGCAAGCCGTTCGCGTGGAAGGACCGGTACCCGGCGGCCAACCGCGTCGACCAGGCCACCCGCGAGCGGCTGCGCGAACGCTGGGCGGGCGTCCTGGCGCTGTAGCCCGCCGGAGAGGGGAGGGGACGGTGCGCCCCTCCCTCACCCTCACCCTCCGGTCCTTCCCCCCTTCCCCCCTATGCCAGGAGCACATTGTGCCCGCCACACCCCCCACCACCCGCCTCGTCATCGGAGTCACCGGCGCCACCGGCGCCCCGATCGCCGCCCGCCTGCTACAGGTCCTGCGCGAGGCACCCCAGGTGGAGACCCACCTCGTCCTGAGCGCCTGGGCCCGCTCCACTATCGAGGTGGAGACGCCCTACAGCGCCCGGCACTTCGCCGAACTCGCCGACGTGACACACAAGTTCGGCGACCTCGGCGCCACCATCTCCTCCGGCTCCTACCCGGTCGCGGGGATGGCCATCGTCCCGTGCAGCATGAAGACGCTCGCGGCCGTCCGGCACGGCATGGCCGACAACCTCATCACCCGCGCCGCCGACGTCACCCTCAAGGAACGGCGCCCACTGGTCCTCGTGCCCCGGGAGACGCCCCTCAACGAGATCCACCTGGAGAACATGCTCGCGCTCTCCCGGATGGGCGTACGCATCGTCCCCCCGATGCCGGCCTTCTACGACACCCCGAACGGCATCAGCGACCTCGTCGACCACATCGTCATGCGCATCCTCGACCAGTTCGACCTCCCCGCAGGCACCGCCGACATCGCAGAACGCTGGCAGGGCCTGGCCGACACCCGCCACCACCACCCCGCCTCCTAGCGCCGCGCGGCACACCCGCCCGCTACGAAAAACCACAGCGCTGGGGGCCGCCCCCCCCCGGGGGGCGCCGCCCCCGCCGTGCCGGGACCCGGGGGGCTGGGGGGGGGGACCCCGGGAAAGGCGCAGGGGGGGGCGGGGTGGAGC
>NZ_JBHWIJ010000030.1:24068-46998 GCF_042732255.1 Kitasatospora sp. NPDC059803
AGGCCCCGGCCGCCACCCCCCCCCCTCACAAAAACCCACCGGGGTGTCCCCCCCCCCCCACGTGTGGCCGCGACCAGCGCTTTCCGGAATCAGTCGAGGATGGCGTCGATCTCCACTTCAACGAGCCATTCGGGATCGATGAAGCGCGAGACCTCAACGACGGTGCAGACCGGACGGACCGACGCGAACCGCTCCCCGTGCGCTCGCGCGGCCTCCTTCCAACGCGTCACATCGGTGAGCATGAGACGGGTCCGCACAACGTCCCCCAACGATGCCCCCGCCTCCTTCAGCGCGGCCTCCGCGATGTCCAGACACCTGACGGTCTGGGCGTACACATCGCCCTTCCCCACGGTCGTCCCACCGTCCCCGATGGGAGCAGTCCCCGCGACTGCAACGTGTGACCCCTTGCGGACTGCCCGGGAAAAGCCGATCTGAGGTTCGAGAGGCGAGCCGGAACTGACTATCTGCCGATGATCCATCGCACCATGCTCCCAGAGCACCGCACATCTGAAAACAGGCCCTCCACTGGGCACTTCACCCCTGAACCAGCCCATCCCCGCGCGTGCGGGGCCGATACCGCGACATACGGGTAGGGAGGGTAGCCGTGGGAGCAATCCCCGCGCCTGCGGGGCCTACGGAGACGGCGTGCGCGCCATCATCATGAAAGAGGAGCAATCCCCGCGCGTGCAGGGCCTACGCTTCGTGACCTGCGGGTTTATCGGCGGGAGCGGGCTGAGAGGATCAGGCCGTCGAAGTCGACGGGCTTCCAGCGGTCCTTGCCGGCGGTGCGGACGGTCCAGCCCTGTTCGTTGGTGGCGGGTTCGACGAGGACGGCTTGGCCGTCGCCGATGCGGGTGGCGAGGAGGTCCCAGAGGCGGTCGCGGATGCGGCGGCTGGGGGTGCCGACGAAGACGCCGGCGTTGACTTCGACCATCCAGCGGGTGAGGTGGCCGCGCAGGCCTTCGGGGGCGGCGATGAGGATGATGACGGTCATGGGCTGTCCGTGTCCTGGGTGAACTCCGGGCCGATGATGGCCAGGTGTTCGTCTCCCATGCCCGGGTCGGAGACGGAGGGCGTCGGCGTGCCTTCCGTCCCGGACCAGTTGACGCCGCCCTGGACCGTGCCGACGCGTTCGTCCCAGAGTTCGTTGACCTCGACGTCCGGCATCTCGGTGCCGTCCGGGCTGAGGAGCGCCTTGACGTCGTTCACGATGCGGCCGAGCAGTTTGTCCTCGGCGATGCGGTCGCGCAGGCCGAGCCGGGCGTCGCGTTCCTCGGTGTGGCCCTGCTTGGCGAGGTCGAAGGCGAGGGGGATGGTGTATTCGGCCTTGTAGAGGTCCGCGATGTCGAGGACGAACGAGGTCGCCAGGCCGGTGTGGACGAAGCCGAGGCCGGGGCTGGCGCCCAGGCCGGTGATGACCGCGTGGCAGATCCCGTAGAGCGCGGCGTTGGCGGCCGACAGGAGGCGGTTGAGGTCGTCGCCGGCGGCGTGGGCGTCGCCGGCCTTGTAGACCCGGCCGTTCCAGGGAACACCCGTTCGGCTGGACTCGGCCTGGTAGAGCTTGCGGATACGGGCGCCCTCGCGACCGCGCAGCTGCTGCATGGTGGCGGCGCTGACGTCCTCGCCGGGGAAGCGCATGCGGTACATGGTCCGGGCGACGGCGAGGCGTTCCTTGGTGCGGCTGACCAGCCAGGCCTGCCGGTTGAGGAGGGCCGCGCCACGGCTGGGGCCGAGTCCTGCGGCGTACATCCGCACGCCCTGCTCGCCGACCCAGCACACGGTGGTGCCGGAGTCGGCGAGCAGGTTGACGGCGCCGTGGGTGATGCGGGTGCCCGGGCCGAGGAGCATCACGGCGACCATGGCGGCCGGGACGCGGACGGTCTCGCGCTTGTTGATGACGACGACGGCGTTCTCGTCGCGGTCGATGTGGCTGCGCTCGACGTAGACGCTGGAGACGCGGTCGGCGAGGCGGTGCAGGTCGTGGGGGTGGGCTTTCCACCAGATGTCGGCCATCGGTCAGTGGTGTCCGGTCGGCAGCGGGGCGAGGGTGAGCAGGCCGCAACCGTAGGCCTTGGAGGGGCCGATGCCACCGAGGAGGGCGGCTTGGAGGAGCCCTGGGTCGGTGATGCGCAGCCGGCCTTCGAAGGTGGCGGTGGTGAGGGTGACCGGGCTGCGGGTGCCGGGCTTGGTGAAGGTGCTGCGGCTGCGGTCGGTGATCCGGGCCTCCCGGGCGGGCTGCTGCGCCTCTGCGGGGGTGTCCGAGGCGGGCGGTTCGAGGCCCGGTGCCGCGCTGTCGGTGCGCGCTTCGGGGATGGTGAAGCCCCAGCGCTGGGTGCGTTCGAGGAACCAGGTGAGCTGCTGGGCGGCGGTGCGGTGGGCCATGCGGTAGGAGCGGTGGTGGAGTTCGGCGGCGGTCTTGGTGCGGTGCGGGCTCGCCTTGGCGGGCTTGGAGGTGTTCTGGACGGGGCTGGCCTTGAGCCGGAAGGCGAATTCGCGGCCGACGGCGAGCTGGGCGAGCAGCGGGCTGTAGTCGCGGACCGCGTAGTGCTCGCCTTCGGCGTCGGGCCAGCCCGCCTGTTCGACGATGTGGGTCCAGTCGGGTTTGGAGGGGGTGAGGACCAGCAGCGTGGGGCGGCGCGGGTGGTCGGCGTCGAGGCGCCAGAGGATCCGGTCGCCGGCGGCGGGGTCGGGGATGCCTGCGGTGACGGCGCCGTGCAGGGCGCGGGGGTTGGCGAGCAGGGTGCGGCTGGCGGCGCGCAGGGGGTTGATGCGGACGCGGGAAAGGTAGGTCATCTGGTCACCAGCCCAGCAGGGCGAACGGGTCGTGGCCGCCGGCCGCAGTGGCCGGTTGGGCGATCGTGGTGGGCGCGGCAGACAGGGTAGACGGGGCGAGGCCGGTGGGGACGTTGAGCCAGGCGTGGCGGATCCGCCGGGTGGTGAAGCCGCGTTCGCGGGGCGCGAAGGAGCGCGGGACGTCCTGCAAGGTGTCGTCGCCGGCCGGGTCGTCGAAGGTCGTGGCCAGGTCGATCCGGTGGGGCGAGAACGGATCCGGACCGCGTTCGGCCCGTCGGCGGTAGGCGGCCTTGGCGGCGGTGCCCGCCTGCCAGGGCTCGTCCGCCAGCACGTCCTCCAGGGCTCCGGTGCGCACGGTGCCGAGGGCGATCGGCTGGGTGGGGACGCAGGAGCGGCGGCCGAGGGCGAGCGGGAAGGCGGGGCGGCGGATCGCCTCGGCGAGCGTCGCGACGAGGCTGGCCGGGCCCTGGACGGCGGCGACGAACACCGCGTCCTGGAGGTAGTAGCGGTGGGTGACGTGGGTGTCCTTGGCCGGGGAGGTCGGCTTCTGGACGCCCTTGGCGTTGACGCCGCTCTGCGGCAGCGGGCGGCCCCGGTAGTCGCTGACGGTGTGGTAGTCGCGCAGCAGCGTTCCGGGCTGGTCGATGCGCACGCCCAGGCGCAGGCCGACCAGGCCGGTGATGTCCGCTTCGCGGGGAAGTCCGGCGGCGGCGGCGAGCAGGCCGACGACGCCGGACTTGGTCGGCTGGGGCGGGGTGTCGCGGCGGTTGAAGGCGCTGCGGTCGCCCCAGGACTGGAGCGGGCCGGCCAGGCGCAGGACGAGGACCGCCTGGTCCTCGCCCTGCGGGGCCGGTGCGGGGGTCGGGTCGGCGGGCATCAGTTGTCGTTCACCCGCTCGGTGAGGGCGGTGCGCAGGCCGTCGCGCAGCTCGGTGAAGGTGCGGTTCGCGCCGAAGGCCTCCGCCAGCTGCTGCGCGGGCTCGTCGGCGCCGGTGTCCGCACCGAGGGTGTGGCAGATGCCGACGTACAGCGGGCTGTCTCCCCACTGCTCGGTGGCGGTGGCGAACTCCACGGCGAGGCGGCGCGCGGACTCGGCGACGATGCCCCGGCTCGCCGGGACGGGGTTCTCGTACGCGGACACGAGGTTCACGGGCTGGTCGGCGCGTACGACGACGGCCACCAGGCTGGGGCGGGTGCGGTGCGCGAAGGAGTTGCCGTAGCCGGTGGGCATGGACCGGGCGAAGGAGTCGACGAACAGGTCGACGGCGTCGACGGCGGCCTTGTCGTCGCCGAGGTTGCCGCGCAGCTGGTGCAGGCCCACGGTCGCGTAGCGGTAGAGGGTGGCGGAGTTGAAGCCGATGGTGCCGATCATGCCGGCGCCGGTCTCCTCGGCGGTGTTCTCGTCGTCGACGGCCGTGTAGTAGTCGAATTCGAGTTCGGCGGCGTGGGTGGAGATCGCGTGCGCCACCTGGGTGGCGGCGTCGACGTTCAGGCCGGGGATGTCGGCGACCATCCGGCCGAAGAGCGCGACGTCGGCCGGGTGGCCGCTCTGCAACTGCTCCTTGACCGGCAGCGCCTTGACGGCCTCCTCCAATGCCTTGGCGTCGAGGGCGGCGAGGTCGGCGGCGGTGTCGGCGACCAGGTCGACGATGCCGTCCAGCTGGCGGCGCCCGTAGAAGAGGAGGTAGGCGGTGTCGCCCTCCTTCTTGCCGGCGGAGATCCCGGTCGACTTGATCAGGGCGTCGGCGATCCGCTGCGCGTCCTCGGCCTCGATGCCGGCGCGCTCGGCGATGCCCTTGGCGAGCTGGGCGGCGATCCGCTTGGTGCGGGTGGCGAGGTCCTGCCGGTCGCGGCTCTCGGCGAAGTGGATGCGGGTGGCGCGCTTCCAGGCCTGGGAGGAGACGCGCGAGCGGCGCTTGCCGCCGAAGTACGCCTCCTTGGGGTTGCCGTTGTCGTCCCGGTTGAGGTTGGCCGGCGGGACGGTCTGCAGGATGTGGACGTCGATGTAGAGGCGGGCGGTCATGCGCTTCTCCTCGGGGGTGGTGGTCCGGGTGTGTCGGGCGCTCAGTCGGTGGGCGTCTTGTCCTTCCACGCCTGGTAGCCGATCGCCCACTTGAGGCGGACCTGCGGGCGCCGGTCGGTGCTGTGCCAGGCCTGGATGTCGGCCATCAGGTGGCTGTAGTCCAACGGCTGTGTGATGGAACGCAGTTGGGTGATCAGCCCGCGCAGGTGGACAAGCAGCGCGGACACGCTGGTGGCGCCCGCGAGTTGCGCGACCCGGGTGTCGAGCGCCTCCTCGCTGACCTTGCCGCTGCGGCGCAGCACTCGCAGCGCCTCCCCGAGCTTGACGCCACGGCGGTGCATCGGCTTGGACTGGCTCTGCTGGTGGAGGCCGTAGAGGGCCAGCGCGGCGTGCTCGGCCTTCTGCTCGTCGGACACCTCGTCGCGCAGCGCGAGGACGTCGTTGACCTCGCAGCTGTAGAGCGGCCACATCTTGGGGCTGTCCATGACCGGGCGCCCGAGGCCGGAGCGCAGGGCCGCCAGGTCCTCGCCGGGCGGCCGGCGTGGTTGCTTGGTGCGGGGGTCGTACCGCCAGTTGTGGTCGGGGCCGGTGAACTCGTCCCAGTACCGGCGCCTTCGGGCGGCGGCGGCGGTGCGCTCAGCGGGGGTGGCGTGCTCAGCGGCGGCGCCGGCGGTGTGCTCAGTCGTCAAAGTCCGCTCCGGGGTCGTGGTCGAGGGCGGGACCGGTCTCGGCCGCCCGGGCGGCGGCCGCTTCCCGTACGGCGTCGGCGTACCGGGGAAGGATCTCGTCGAGCCGGCGCCGGAAGTTGGCGCCCGCGGTGCCGAGCCGGTAGGTCTGCGTCTTGCCCGCCTTGCCGCCCTGGCTGATCGTGCGGCCGCCGAAGGTGGTGGCGGGTGCGGCCAGCAGGAGCGTGTTCGCCACGTCCCATGCCTGGCGGTGGGCGAGTTGTTCCCATGCGAGCCGACCTCGCTCCAGGGCCTCGTCGTCCGCGCCGGCGGTGCAGACGCCGGCGAGCAGGCGGCGCACCAGGGGGTCGAGGGTGTGCAGGAGGAGCTCGCCCGGTCGCTGGCCCTTGTCCCAGGGGATGGGGTCCGTTCCGGCGGCCCGGCGCAGGTCGGCGGAGAGGTTGCTGACGGCCTGGGCGAGCCGTTCCGCCTGCTCGGCGACGTCCAGGAGGAGCAGCTGGGCCTCGCTGTCCTGCTGGAGGGCGAGCAGCGGCAGGGGGATGGCGTCGTGGATGACGTCCTCGACGATCGCGGACTGGGTGCCGTAGACCATGCCGAAGGTCTCGACCTGCAGCGGGTAGTCGGCGGGGAGTTGGTCGCCTTCTTGCAGGGCGCTGATCTGGTCGAGCAGGATGCTGGTCTCGAAGCCGCCGTCGGGGCCCTGTCGAGTGGGCGTGAGAAGGGCCTCCAGGCCGCGCCAGGCGGCCTTGCCCTGGGTGTGGCGGCGCGGCCTGCGCTCGGGCAGGGCGGAGGCGGACTTCTTGGCGGGGGCGGTGAAGGTCCAGGTGGTGTGGGGCTCCTGCTCGGGCATGGGCGTCAGCCGGTCCCCCGCGCTGATGACGACCCGGGCCACCTTCAGCTGCCCGGCCTCGTCCTGGTGCGGGATGAGGCGGATCCGCCGGGCCTGCCAGGTCCACAGGTCGAGGAGGCCTTCGGCCGCGCGGGGCTGCCAGGCGGGGCCGTGCGGGCCGCGTTTCCACTGCGGGAGGCCGAGGTTGTCGGGCGGGGTGAGCGGAAGGTTCAGCAGGAGGGTCTCGTACAGGGTGCGCCCGGTGGGGATGATGACGCCGAGCTGGCCGAGCGGGCCGGTGGGGTTCCCGGTCGTCTTGCCCGCCTTGACCTGGTCGTCGCCGACGACGCCGGTCTTGATCGCCGCGGTGTCCCAGCAGTGGGCGTGCACGAGCCAGTGGGCAGCCTGGGCCGGCGTCAGGTCGAGCGGGTCCGCGTCGGTACGGGTGCCGAACAGCGGGACGTTGTTGCCGCTCGCCGCGGTCGCCACCAGGGCGGCGGAGCCCTTCGTCTCGTCCTTGGCGGTGCGCAGCCCGGCGACCTGCCCGAACGGGGCGGCGGGGTCGAAGAGGTCGAACTTCGCGTGGTGATCGGCGAGGTAGGTCTCCAGGCTGCCCAGCTCGTCCTTCGTGAATCCGCCGCTCTCCCGGGTGAGCCGCTCACCCTTCTCCCCGGGGTTCTGGGGCGCACCGGTCGCATCGGCGACGACGGGCAGCAGGACCTGGCGCAGGACGGCCGGGAGCTGCGTGGAGAACTCGACGACGAGGCCCTCGAACTCGTGGGCCCGGGCCAGGGCCCCAGCGATCCCCACCTGCACGGGGGGCCCGCCACCGGCGGGTCGTACCGTCAGCCACGGTTCGTCGACAAGGTTGTACCCAGGCACGCGCTGATCTCCCAACTAGCCATGTTTAGCTTGTTGCTGGTTCATCGTGGCACCGGCGGATGCCTGTTGTGGGGTGAATGCTTGAATTGCCCCCGGCCCCGCCTGCTTTGGTGCGCGGGGATGGCCCGTGGCCGTGTTTTCCGGCCCTGGTCGGCTGCAAGTCGGCCCCGCGGTCGCGGGGTTGAGGGGGTGGGGCGACGCCTGTTCGACTCACCCCCTCGCCTTTATCGGTACCGGGGCGCGCTGGGGTCCTCCGCTCACCACGAGGCCGAGCAGGTCGTCGTAGCGCAGTTGGAAGTCACCGAGGGCGGCGTCCCCGCGTTCGTCGAGTTCGAGGGCCAGGCTGTATCGCAGCCATGGATGGTCGCGCCAGCCCGACAACGGACCGAGCGCCTGCTCGGCGACCATTGTCAGCTTGGTGGGCAGGCGCACCGTCCCGGAGAGCACGTCGTCCACCATCTCGGCCGCGACCGTCCCGTTGGGGCCGAGCTTACGGCCCGTCATCGCGTGGAAGTCTTCCCCGGTGCGGCGCACCAGCACGACCTCGACGCTCCGGTCCCCATCCCGAACGAGTGCCTCGAACTGCCCCTCTGCCAGCGTGCCGTGGGCTCCGTAGTGCAGACCGGCCAGAGTCTGCGAACCGTGTTCCCCGGCGCGGGTCAGGACGTACTGGGCGGCTTCCTCGCGACGTTTGGCCTGCCGCTTCTCCCAGTCCTGTCGCGCCTGCGCCTCGGCCTCGCCCCACTCCGCCGGGACGACGGGATCGGTGCCGTAGACCCGGGCGACCAGGTCCGGCACCTGGCCCGGGATGCTCCACGCGCCTGCGTCGGCCTTCGCCGCCCGTTCGACCTCGGCGGCCGTGCGCAGCAGGAGGTAGCGGCCGTAGATCCCCTCGGAGTCGCGCAGGATCTGCGGCACGCCGTCGTCGTCGAGGCGGATACCGGTGATGACAACGGTGGGCCGGGACAGCCGGCGGGGGCGCTGCACGCCGTCGTGGCGGTGGAGGCGTCCGATGCGCTGGAGGAGCAGGTCCATCGGAGCGAGGTCGGTGATCAGCAGATCGGCGTCGACGTCGAAGGACTGCTCCGCGAGCTGGGTCGCGACGACGATCATCCTGCCGGGACGCCCGGATCCCTCGGCCGGTGGTCCGAGGAGCTTCAGCACCTCCTGCGTACGGTCCGCCCGGTGGCCGGCGTGCAGGCGCCCGTGCAGGAGCCGGACATCAGCGCCGAACTCCTTGCGGAGGGCCTCGAACGTGGACTGGGCGCGGGCCACGGTGTTCCGGATGACCAGCACGCACCCGCCGTCGACCAGCCGCTCCCCCAGATAGTCGACCACGGCGGCATCCTGCGCGACTTGGGCGTCGGTCCGCGTCAGCTGTTCATCGAGCACCTCGACCCGCACCTGAAGGTCCTCACGCCAGGATGCGGTGCTCTCCACCAGCACTTCCGGCCGCCCGTCCGGCCCCGCCCAGGCCGCCGTGACGCTCGGATAGCCCTCCGGCTCGGGCAGCTCCAGGGCCGCCGAGGCCTCCGCCGACTGCGTACCGGCCAGGTAGGCGGCGACCAGACGACGCCGCTGCTCCGGCGGCAGCGTCGCCGACAGCAGCACCACCGGCACGCCGGCCTGCCCGAGCCACCACAGGCCCTCCAGCAGGAACTGCGACATGTAGACGTCGGCGGCGTGGACCTCGTCGAGGATCACGACCTTGCCCACCAGGCCGGCCATCCGCAGCATCACGTGCTTGGTACGGGTCGCGGCGTACAGGAGCTGGTCGATGGTGCCGACCGCGAACGGGCTCAGCAACCCCCGGCGGCGGCCGAGGAACCACTCGGCGGGGGCCCGGCGCTCCCCGTCCGTGCAGCCGTCGAAGCAGTCGGTCTGCATACCGAACTCGTCCTCCCCCACCGAAGCGAAGGGGTCGTCGGCGTCCTGCCCCCACTCCCCCGCGCCCTCCAGCAGGCCGCGCCACTCCTTGTTGAACATCCGCTTGCCGTGCAGCAGCGCGACCTGGCCCTCCAGCCCATCGCCGACCTCGCGCAGCCACGACCGGACCTGGGTGAACATCGGATCCGCCGTCGCCTGGGTCGGCATGCCCAGGAACGCCCCGTCCGCACCGTGACGCGCTGCCAGCAGCTCGGCCGCCGCCAGCGCCGCCTTCGTCTTGCCCTCCCCCATCGGCGCCTCGACGATCACCAGACCGGACCCGCCCATCCGACGCACCACGTCGAGGACCAACTCCTGCGAAGGCCTGGTCCCGTGGCCGAACCGGTCCCGGAACGTCTCCGGGCCGGGCGCCGCCAACGCCCCCCATCCACCGCGCAGTTCGAGCCTCGACCACGCCGCCGCAGCCCGCTGCCGCGCCTGAGGCAACGTCACCTTCGCCAGGTCGGACACACCCGTGAAGTGCCGCTCGTCGCTGGCGATCCAGTCCGCCATCACCACGAAACCGGACAGCTGAAGCTGCGCCGCCCGGCTCGGCACCAGCACCGGCTCCACCGCGGCCAGCGGCGACTCCCCCTCATAGCCGAGCTCCCGCGAGAACACCTCCACCAGCGCCGACTGCGCGAGCTTCCAGGGGCGGCCGATTCCCTGCAGCTTTTCGTTCTTCTTCGGCGGGCTCAGCTGCCCCAGCGTCGGGATCAGCCCGTGGTGGCCTGCGACCAACGGCCAGACCCAACCGACCTGTTCCTGCGACCACTTCGCGTCAGCGAGCAGCGCCCTCAGCACCCGGCCACCGGCCTTGTCATGCCGCCAAGACGAGCCTTTCACCGCGTACTTGTCCCAGGTGAGCCCCGCTTGACGGACCGCGGTCTCGCCGGCGGCATCGAGATGCTGAAACGCCGGGGTGGCCTTGCCACAGTCATGGATCCCACACAACCAGGCGAACAGACGCCGCCCCTTACCCGCGCCTCCCGCCAGGGCGTCCAGACGCCACCGCGTCACCGGTGGCAGGTAACGGTCCCAGACAATCTCTGCCACCGCCGCAGTGTCCAGCATGTGCGACAGCAGAAGGTTGGCCGTCCCCCCAGCCCGCCCGGCGGACTTACCCCACAGCGCACCCAGCCACCCCCTGACCTCGGGCGGGTACCACTGCCAACGATCCTCAACCATCGTCTCAACCTCCACGTGCAGGTACGCTTCGAGAGCGTAGGACACGGCACTGACAACTCGCCTCGGAGCAAAGAAATATGACGGTCATACATCGACTCCCCTCCGGGCTGCCATCCGATCGAACTGAATCAATCAGGCCCCTCGGCCACTAATCACCGCAGGTCAGAAAGCGTCGGCCCCGCGCTCGCGGGGGTTGCTCCCGCGCAATTGCTCCTTGATGCGCTGGACCACCATCGGCCCCGCGCTCGCGGGGGTTGCTCCGTCAGCATCAGCAGGGCCCTGTACCCGACCCGATCGGCCCCGCGCTCGCGGGGGTTGCTCGGTGAAAGGCGCGGACGGGCGCTGGCTCCTGGCATCGGTGCCGCGCTCGCGGGGGTTGCTCCCTGCGGCACACGATCTCCCTGCTGCCGACCCCATCGGCCCCGCGCTCGCGGGGGTTGCTCTTTCATCGGGGACCAGGTGTTCCCTGTCCTCGGATCGGCCCCGCGCTCGCGGGGGTTGCTCCTCCCCGACCACCGGCAGCCCCTCCCTCAGGCAGATCGGCCCCGCGTTCGCGGGGGTTGCTCCCCGCCCGGGCTCGTGCCGGTGACCTGCCAGTCATCGGCCCCGCGCTCGCGGGGGTTGCTCCCCTTCACATCGCATGGGCCGGGACTGCCGCGATCGACCCCGCGCTCGCGGGGATTGCTCCCACAGCGGGAACGTGCCGGCGATGAGGTGCGTATCGGCCCTGCGCTCGCGGGGGTTGCTCCGACATGCACCGCTCGATCTCTCGGGCAATCTCATCGGCCCCGCGCTCGCGGGGTTGCTCCGCGACACGCGCCGGGCCTGGCAGGGCCGGGCATCGGCCCCGCGCTCGCGGGGATTGCTCCATCCTGTGGCAGACGCTGCGCGAGCTGCCGATGTCGGCCCCGCGCTCGCGGGGATTGCTCCACCGAGGTCGGCGAGCTCAAACGGGACGGCTGGTCGGCCCCGCGCTCGCGGGGATTGCTCCGGCTTCATGCTCCACATCCAGGCGACCTTCGGGTCGGCCCCGCGATCGCGGGGATTGCTCCGGCCTCGACCCGCCCACGCTCGACCAGCTCAGCGCGATCGCCCGCGCGATCGGGATCCTGCTCTGGCGCCTGTTCCTCGACGAGTAGCACTGGCCGGCCGCACCGCCGTACGGCCGGCCGGGGAGTCACTTCTCGGGGTTCGGCGGTGGGTCGGCCGGCGGCGGCGGGGTCTTCGGTGCCGCCGGCGGTGCCTTCGGGCCACCGATTCCGCCCGAGCCGCCGCTGGGGTCCTTCTGCGGGGTCATGTCGTCCTCCGCGGTCTCCTCGTCCACCGGGATCGGGATCTCGCCCGGCGGCGGCATCAGGGGGTGCCGCCCGCGGTTTGGGCCCGCGGTCTCACGGCGGCCCCGACTCCAGGCGCCCTGGCGTTTAGGGGGGATGGTGGCGCTCATGGCGTCCTCTCTGTGGCTGTCCTGCCGGGTCACCCATGATGGGGCCTTGGCCACCCGTTGCCCAGCGTCCCCACCGGATGGCCGAGGTCCGCACACGGCGCACAGATGACCCGCGAGTACAGCACCGCGGGGCCGCGCACGATCGACTCGACACCGACCGGCAGCGACGCCGAACCCGCCGGAGACCCGCAGGTCGAACAGGTCCGAGTCGCTCGGGCCTCGGTGCAGCAGGGCCAGCAGACGACTTGGCGCGGGTCCTCGGTCAGCAACGCCATGGGCTGGATGCTGGTCAGGTGCGCGCAGAGCCGCAGCGTGGCGTCTTGCCGGGCCTGGTCCATGGTGGTGGTGGCGTTTCGCACCCACTGGCTGGCCTCCTCCATGGGGGCCGCTCCGGCCTGTCGGACGCCGGCCTCCGCGAGCAGCCTGTCCGTGCGGGCCGCGCTCGCGCCGGCCTGGTCCCACAGGGAGGTGAGGGCCGACCAGCTCCCGGCATCGTCGGCGGCCCAGGCCTTTCGAGACGAGATCCGGGCCTCCTTGAAGTAACTGCCGATCAGCTTCGCGTCTCAGCGGCCACCCACTCCAGATAGGCGGCCGATCCAGTGATCACCGGCACCCCGACGACCTCCGGCGTGTCGTAGGAGTGCAACTCAACGATGCGCGCGCACAGCCGATCAGCCAGGCTCGCCCGAGACTTGAAGTCGACCCGCCACTCGGCGGAGTCCTGCACCGCACCGTCCCACCAATAGACGGACTGGACACGGTAGACCTGCGCACACGCGGCCAAGCGGTCACGGATCACCGCCGAAGCGAGCCCACGGGCCTTCGTCTCGTCGTCATGGGTCGTCGTCACCACAACGAAGTCACTGATCGTCATACCGTGACGGTACCTGGCATCAACCGCCGCCCCCACTCTGCCCGGCAGACCTACCCCACAACGCGCCCAGCCAGCCCCCGACCCCGGGCGGATACCACTGCCAACGGCCCTCAACCATCGTCTCAACCCCCACGCGCGAGTACGCTTCGAGAACGTAGGCCACGACAATGACAACCAGCCCTGGGGCAAGGAGAGATGGCAACAACGCATCGGCTGTTCGACAGCGCCTCAACCGATCGAACTGAATCAATCAGGCCCCTCGCCCGCTAATCACCGCAGGTCAGGAAGTATCGGCCCCGCGCTCGCGGGGGTTGTTCGTGAGCAAGCTGATCACCGAGCTGCCGCTGGTCATCGGCCCCGCGCTCGCGGGGGTTGCTCCCAGGCTCCGTGGGCGCCCTCTCCGGTGAGCTGATCGGCCCCGCGCTCGCGGGGGTTGCTCGCTCGAGGAGCTCGACTTCGGGAAGTTGGTGGAATCGGCCCCGCGCTCGCGGGGGTTGCTCTCAGAGGGCGTTCTGCGAGTGTCGGTGGGTCTCTTCGTGCTTGAAGGCGGGTTGTCCGGTTTTAGGGCTTCCCGACCGGCCGGAAATGCGGTCCGCTGGTGGGCGTGAGTGGACGCGCTCCGTACCCGAGCGACCTGTCGGATGAGGCCTGGGAGCTGATCGGGCCGGTCATCGTCGCCTGGAAGGGCCGGCACACCTCGGTCAGCGGCCACCAGGGCGGCTACGACACGCGGGAGATCGTGAACGCGATCCTCTACCAGGCCCGCACCGGCTGCCAGTGGCGCTACCTGCCGCATGACCTGCCGCCGAAGAGCGCGGTGTACTACTACTTCGCCCTGTGGCGAGACGATGGCACCGTCGAGACCGTCCACGACCTGATGCGCTGGCAGGTCCGCGAGATGCGCAGACGTCACGAGGACCCCACCGCTGTCGTCCTGGACTCGCAGACCGTGCGGGCCTCGACGAACGCGCCCAAGGACACCACCGGACTGGATGCGGGCAAGAGAAGCCCAGGCCGCAAACGGGGTATCGCCACCGACGTCCTGGGCCTGATCATCGCCGTCGTGGTGGTCGCCGCCAGCGTGCACGACAACGCCATCGGAATCACGCTGCTGGACAAGGTCGCCGCGAGCGCGCCCACCGTGACCAAGGCCTGGGTCGACGCCGGATTCAAGAACGCCGTCGTCGAGCACGGCGCCCGCCTGGGCATCGATGTCGAGGTCGTCCAGCGCGCGCCCGGCACACGAGGGTTCACGCCCGAGCCGAAGCGGTGGGTGGTCGAGCAGACGTGGGGCACGTTGATGTTGCGCCGCCGCCTGGCGCGGGACTACGAGGCGCTGCCCGCCAGCTCGGTGGCGGTGGTCCACTGGTCGATGACCGACGTCATGCTCCACCGGCTGACCCGCACCGCCACTGCGAGCTGGCGCGACCCGCCCGCCGCGCGGGCCGACGACTGTGACGGGAGCACCCCATGAGGGACATGCTGGAGAAGATCAGCACCCGGCAGCGGCTGGTGCGCGAGACCATCGCGCAACTGCGCGAACAGATAGCCCGGCTGGGCGAACAACTGGCCGCGGCCGAGCGGACCCTGGAACGACTGGAGATCACCCACGCGACGGTGCTGGAACTGGCCGCCGAAGACGAACATCCTCCACCCGAGGCCGAACCCCTACCATCCGGCTACCGCGAGATCCTGGCTCTGTTCGAGCACACCGACAGCGGACTGCGTCCCAAGGACGTCTGCCAGGCCCTCGGCCTGGGCACCGAGCCGAAGCACATCGAGGGCACACGCGCCAAGCTCAAACGCCTGGTCACCCGAAGCATCCTGACCGAACCCGAGCCCGGCCTGTTCGTACTTCCGCCCCCATCACCGACCGACCTACGCCTGACGAACCATCGCAACACGTTCTCGTGCGCCTATCCGGCTGCGGGACCCTCACCGCGACCGTCCTTCACGGACGTCTCGCGGAGCAGGCGGTTCAACCTCCGACGCGCATGCACGTCCACCCGTGCCAGATCCATCAGTTCCTCTATCCGCTGAGCACGGGCGAGCAAGTCCATGTGCCACAGATGGTGGTCGTGAGCATGGAAGTTGGCCGAGTAGCACTCGGCGTGCGCACTGACCAGCGCAATCGCTGTATCCCAGTCGCGACGTTCCTCGGCTTCCTTGGCCTGCTCAACCCATTCCACGGCATGAGTATCGCCGAGCGGCAAGCAGGTCTGCGTCGAACAAGAGCGGTTCAACGAGCCAGTTCGAGCAAGTGCTCGCGAAACGCCCTCTCAGTGGACGTTAAGTCCCTTTTCTCTCGGCTTGTGATCGCTCGTACGTGTGAACGTCAGCTGTACTGGCGTGCCAGTCGTGGTTCGGGTGATGTTCTGCGGCCATGGACAGACGGGCGTATCCGAGCGACTTATCGGACGAGCAGTGGGCGTTGATCGAGCCGATGATCACGGCCTGGAAGCAGGACCGGGTGGCGCGATCGGCAACCGGGGATCCGGGGTCCGTGATCTGCGGGAGATCGTGAACGCGGTCTTCTACCAGAACCGGACGGGCTGTCAGTGGCGCTACCTGCCCCATGACCTGCCGTCCTGGTCGGCGGTGTTCTACTACTTCGGCCTGTGGCGCCAGGACGGGCTCGACCAGCGGATCCAGGAACTCCCGCGCTGCCAGGTTCGGGAGAGGGCCCGCCGATTAGGTCGTGTATCGAAAGTGGATCTTGGGCTGTGAATGATCGTGTTTCATGGCGCGGGGAGATCTCACGGACGAGCAGTGGGCGGTGCTGGAGTCGCTGTTGCCGAGGGGGGCGAAGGCGGGGCGGCCGCCGGTCTGGCCTCGGCGGCGGTTGATCGACGGCATACGATTCCGGGTCCGGACCGGAGTTCCGTGGCGGGACATCCCCGCCAAGTACGGGCCCTGGAGCCGGGTCTATGGCCTGTTCCGCCGGTGGCAGCGCAACGGCACCTGGCAGAGGATCCTCACCCGGCTTCAGTCCCTGGCCGACGCGAAAGGCGCGATCGTCTGGGACCTGAGCATCGACTCCACGGTCTGCCGCGCCCATCAGCACGCGGCCGGGGCCCGCAAGCAGGGCGACCTGCAGAAGGAACCACCGGGCGGCATCTTCACCGAGCCCCGTGATCACGGGTTGGGACGGTCGCGCGGCGGGTTCACCACCAAGCTCCACCTGGCCGTCGAGCAGGGTCAGAAACTCATGTCGATCGTGGTGACGGCAGGGCAGCGTGGAGACTCGCCGCAGTTTGAACCCGTGCTGGAAAAGGTCCGCGTGCCCCGCATCGGACCGGGTCGGCCACGCGTCCGCCCGGATCGCGTGCGGGCCGACAAGGCGTACGCCTCCCGCAAGAACCGCGCCTACCTGCGCCGACGCGGGATCCGTTGCACCATCCCGGACAAGGCCGACCAGGCACACAACCGCCGGAAGCGCGGTTCCCGTGGCGGCCGGCCGCCACTTTTCGACCCAGTCGACTACCGCGAGCGTCATGCGGTCGAGTGCGGGATCAACCGCCTCAAGAGGAACCGCGCTGTCGGTGAGGTCGACTCGGGGCGCCCTGCTGGTGTCTCCACCAGTGGGTTTCCCCGAGCCGCCTCCCGAACCCGGCGTGCCCGTCTCCGGGCACCGGGCTCTCCACAAGCCCCGTTGGGGTCGTTCGGATCCTCAAGCCGCAGTGGGCCAAGGACTTGGGATGACTGTTCCCCGGTATCGGTACCTGGTCGTGCTTACCTTCGCCGGGTTGAACAGTTCTTCCTCCTCCGTGGCAGGCCACCAGCCGCCTCCGCAGTAGCGGCGGCGAAGCTGCTTCCACGTGATTCCGGGGTGTTTGCGCCGTATCCACCGGACTACCCGCATCCACGCGTAGTGGCTGAGGTAGCAGAAGGCGACGTTTGAAACCCCGGGACGGAAGTACGCGCACCAGCCCCGCAGCACCGAGTTCAGTCGGTGCAGCAGGACGGTCAGTGCCAGGCCGACGTTCTGTCGTCCGGTCAGCTCCTTCACCTTGGCCATCACGGAGTGCAACGATTTCCGCGCCGGGTAGGTGTAGACGTACTGCCGATCAGTGCCCTTCTTCCGGTGACGCTGGATGCGCCATCCGAGGAAGTCGAGGCCCTCGTCGATGTGGGTGATCCTCGTCTTCTCCATCGACAGGCGCATGCCCATCGGTGCGAGAGCCGCTGCCACCTCTTCGCGCAGTGCTTCGCAGTGCACGCGAGTGCCGGACACGAGGATCAGGAAGTCGTCCGCGTAGCGGACCAACCGAAGGTTGGGCTCGCCACGGCGGCGGCGTCCCGCGCGTCGTGCCTCGGTGGTGGTCGGCCCGCCTGGCCGGTTGGTGACGTACTCGTCCAACACGGTCAGGGCGATGTTGGCCAGCAGCGGGGAGAGGATCCCGCCCTGCGGGGTGCCGGTGCGCGTGTCGGCAAGGGCTCCGTCCCGGGACATGATCCCGGACTTGAGGAACGCCTTCACCAGCGACAGGACCCGCTTGTCCCCGATCCGACCGCGCACCCGGTCCATCAGGGCCGTGTGCGAGATCTCGTCGAAGCACGCCGTGATGTCGCCCTCCACCACCCATTCGTAGGAGTGACTGGCGAGGTATCGGCTCTCGGCGACAGCGTCCTGAGCCCGGCGGTTCGGGCGGAACCCGTACGAACACGGGAGGAAATCCGCTTCGAACACCGGCTCCAGCACCAGCTTCAAGGACGCCTGGACCACCCGGTCCGCCACGGTCGGGATCCCCAGGCGGCGGAGCTTGCCGTTCGCCTTCGGGATCATCCGCTCACGCACCGGAACCGGTCGGAAGCTGCGTTCTCTCAGCTGAGACCGCAGCCCGTCGAGGAAGCCCTCGACTCCCTGCCCGGCCTCGATGGAGTGTGCGGTTCTCCCGTCCACTCCTGCCGTGCGGGCGCCCTTGTTTCCCCGGACCCGGTCCCACGCCACAAGAAGGAAGGCGGGGTCGGCCACGAGGTTGAACAGATCGTCGAACCTGCGATGAGGATCATCGTTTGCCCAACGGTGCAGCTTGGTCTGGATCTCCAGTACCCGCAGCTCCGCCCCGAACAGGGCGGACTCCAGCTCGTCGGTGTTCACCGGCGACAACCTCCTGGCATTCCAGCGTCCTTACTGCCGACTTGCTGGCCCCCTTCCCCATGTGGCCGGCTTTCCCGGCCTCCGAGTACTACGGAGCCTCCGCCCTGCCCGACGGCCTTCAGCCGGCGATGGGCCTGCCCTCGGTCGGGTTGGAGGTCCGGCACGGAGGGCGACCGCGGACAGTTCCCACGTTCACCACGGAGTCGATCGACGGGTGAGGTGCCCAGCTCTACCCCGGCAGTATCGCCACACCTACGCCGCAGTCCTTCGGTGTGGCCTCCCCACCGATGAGTAGAGTCGGCTTCGGAGTCGACCGCCAGCTTGCCAACGGTCGTGCACTGCATCCGGCCCACATCCGCCAGGTTGGAGCCGGTGTCGTAATTACGGGGCGTCAAGCACTGGTTCCTCGCGTACACCTTCCCGTCTCGCTTGCCGAACCCGAACCGTCTGGCAGTGCCACCTCGTCCCGGCGTTGTCAGGGCTGCTTACCGCCCGCCTCGGCATCCCCCGAGACGAACTGCCCCCAGCTTCACCCAGGTTGCTGCGACAACCCGGCGGTGAAGGTCTCTCACCTCACTCGACTCCATGGCGCCTCGTGGCGCACCCACGCGCTACGACAAGCTGGCGGTCCGATTCGAGGCGACTGTGCTGGTGGCAGCGATCAACGAGTGGCTATGACCCTGTCGTACGAGAACCGCGTCAGCGCGCTCGTTCGGTAGCCAAGATCATCCCGTGGCGGGTATCTGGCGTACCTGGGTCATGCCCCACGTGTATTCGGGCAGGAGGTCGGCGACGGCGGCGTGGAGGGCTCCGTGAGGGCCGCGGGGCGGGCCGCGCTGCCGCCGTGCTCGCGCGCGGCCCACCGGGAGGCCCTGGCCCGCAGTGCGAGCGGGCCTCCGGTGGGGCAGGTCGTTCAGCTGACCGCCGGGGGAGGGTTCAGTCCTCCTCGGTCTTGGTGAGGAAGTCCACGCCGTCCCAGAGCTGCCGCTCCTGGGAACGCGGGTCGTTGACGACCTCGTTGGCCGAGGTGTCGTCCTTGGCGAAGGTCATGACCGGGCGGTCGACGGCGTCGTAGGCGGGCCAGTCGGCGCCGGGCTTGCCGGTGCGCGCGAACGCGATCCAGTGCGAGCGGATCGTCTTCGCCAGGTCGGCGGGCGGGTTGGCGCCGAGGAGCTCCGTGGTCTCGGGGCCGTCGAGGTTGTCCCAGACGAACGGGAGGTCGACGATGTGGGCGGCGCCGAACGGGACGTTCGTGTCCGTGGAGGCGGGCGAGCGCCACCCGAGCTCGTAGACGTAGGCCGGGGCCGCGCCCTCCCGCTGCCGGGTCTCGGCGACGTGGTAGCTGGGGATGCGGAAGAGGCGGTCCGTCATCACGGCAGCGAAGGTCTCGGCGGGCGTGGAACGCGGGTAGACGTCCCCGGAGTTGGCCCGGTAGACGTCATACGCGTTCGCCGGCGCCCCGTAGACGGCGAGCCGTTCCTTGAGCTTGTCGGCGGGCGCGTTGACGATGTCGGCGTACGGAGCGACGAAGAAACGGTTCTCCTCCGTGGTCGTGCCGATCAGGAGCGGGATGTTCGCCCCAACGCCCTCGCGGAGGGACTCGATCGGGGCCTTGGGAACCAGGTGGTCGCCGACCACGGGAAGGAACGACATACCGCACGAGTCGATGGTGGTGTCGCCCCACGATTCGCGATCGGCGGACTCGACGACGGCGCCGTGTACCGCCTGCTGGGCCTTGACCACGTCGGCAGGGGCCTTCGGGCCGAGGTAGGCCGCGCTGGGGGAAGGGGCACCGACGGAGAGCGCGACCGCGTAGGACAGACGGCGCGCGTCCTCCACGCTCTGGCCGATGCTCGCGGTGCCGCTCTGCACGATCGCCTTGTGGAACAGGCCGTCCTCCGAGGCGATGCCGCTGGACATCAGGGCCAGGATGCTCATCGCGCCGGCCGATTCGCCGAAGACCGTGACGTTCCCCTTGTCACCGCCGAACTCGGCGATGTTCTCCTGTACCCACTCCAGAGCCGCGACCTGATCCTGCAGACCCCGGTTGGCCTCCCCGGTGTCGAGGCAGCCGAAGCCCTCCATGCCCAGCCGGTAGTTGAAGGTAACGAGCACGACTCCGTCGCGCGCGAAGGTGGATCCGTCGTAACAGGTCCCGGCAGAGGAGCCGCGCAGGAACGCGCCGCCGTGGAACCACACCATGACCGGCCGGGGATCGGCCTGCTCGCGCGGCGCCCATACGTTGACGGTCAGGACGTTGTCGCCACCCACGAGCGCGGGATCGCCGCTCAGCAGCGTGTCGAAGATCCCGTCGGTGACGCGGGACGGGGTGGGACCGAACGCGTTCGCCTCCAGCACGCCCTCCCAACCGAAGGAAGGCGACGGTGCCGCGTACCGTCGCGTGCCGACCGGGGGCTCCGCGTACGGGATGCCGAGGAAGCTCCCGACCCCGTTCTCGACCCGCCCCGCCACCGTGCCGGCCCCAAGCTCGACCTTCCACACCTCACTGGACACGTTCGTTCCCACCTCGTCTTCGCATCATGGAGTCGCCGTCCTCCGTGGGGATACGGGGACGGCTCACGGACATCATGATCAGAGAGCGCGAGGCAGGCGGCGGCTCACCACAGATTCACCCGATCGAGTGAATCGATCGTCGACAAGCAGCATGAACAGCGCTTTCGATACACGACCTAGAGGACCCGTCCCTCGTGATCATCGGCACCCAGTCCGTCCGCGCGGCCGCCGGTGTTGCGAAGACCACGACGGGACTGGACGCGAACAAGAAGGTGTCGGGCCGCAAGCGGGGACTGGCCGTCGACGTCATGGGGCTGATCACCGGTGTCGTCGTCCTGGCCGCCTCCGCCCACGACAACGCCGCCGGCGCCGCCCTGCTCGACCGGGTCTCCGAGCGGTGCGGGATGCGTCTGGAGAAGGCCCTGGTGGACCAGGGCTTCAAGGACGAGGTCGTCATCCACGGTGCACTGCTGGACATCGACGTCGAAGTCGTCCGCCGCAACCCGGCCGACCAGGGCAAGGGCTTCGCCCCGCAGCCGAAACGGTGGGTGGTGGAGCAGACGAACGGCACCCTGATGCTGCTCGGCGCCTGGCCCGCGAGTACGACCACAGGCCCGACACCTCCGCCTCACGCGTCTACTGGGCCTCCACCGCGAACATGACCCGCCGCCTCACCGCACCAGCCCCGGCCTGGCGCGACACCCTCGGACTGGCCGCGTGAACGTCGCCGAACTCCTGGCAGACCTCCAGAGCCGGCAGGACGAGGCCGCCGCCCAGGCAGCAGAACTACGCGCCCGGATCGAAGAGCTCGCCGCCGACCTGACCGAGACCGAAGCGCGGCTCACGGACCTGGCCACCGCCCGAAAGATCATCGCGGAGGTCACACCGGCAGGAGCCGAATCAGAACCACCCGAGACGAACACCACCTACCAGGCCATCGTGAACGCCTTCAACCAGCATCCCGACCAGGCATTCCGGGCACGCGAGCTGCACGAACTCCTCGGCATGCCCACCGAAGAGGCGTCCGTCAACATCACCCGCAGCCGCCTCGGACGCCTCACCCGCCAAGGCTTCCTCGCTCAACCCGGACGAGGCCGCTACCAGAAACGGACTTAACGTCCACTCACACCATCCGCGTCCACCGGTTCTGTATCTCTGTCTTGTTCTCGCCCCTTGCGCCACCCGGGTGAACCCACTGGGCGCTGCGACCCGTGTGCCCCAAGTGACAGCTGGTGCCACTGATGGCACTCGCGCCTTCTTGGGGAGGGAAGTTGATGAAACGTCATGGTCGGCGCCTGGTCGCCCTGGCCGCATCGATGGCGGCCGCGGTCTCGCTCGTCGTCGCTTCGGGTGGCATGTCGGCGGCTCAGTCGGGCACCGGGGCAGCGGGTCTGCCGGGGATCGGGGGGCCGGGAACGGCGGTGAGCGCCGCGGACCGGCAGGACCTGTCGGTGAAGGCCGAGCCGGGTGGGGTTCAGTGCACGGAGGTGGCCGTGGGGTCGGCGCCTGGGAAGGCGGGTGCGGCGGCCGAGTGCGTGCAGGTCACCGACGGCCCGGCGGGTCGTAGGAGTGTTTCCGAGGCCGTCAGCAGCACGCAGGACGGTGCCGGGGCGTGCTCGATCGGCAGCGCGGGGTACTGGTCGTACGAGCGGTTCGGGTCGTGCCTGAAGGACATGACCACGACCTACACGCTGCGCGACGACAAGGGCACCGCCATCGGTTCGGCCCAGCTCAAGATCAACCTGAGCATGTCGCTGAGCGCCACGAGCTCGATGTGGACCGAACTGGTGACGGTCACCATGGTGTCCTCGACCAGCAACGTGCCGAGCCTCAACATCGCGTTCGACGCCAGCTGTACGGCGCCCTGCCAGATGGGCGCGGCCAAGCCCTGGGCGGGCGCCCGTACGCTGACGCCCGGGACGTCGGCGCAGGGTACGGTCCTGTACTCGGACTCGCCCGCCGTCGGGGCTGTCGACTCCCTGGCGAACGAGTACCACATGTACGTCACGCAGGACAACACCATCCCCCTGCAGCCGAACGTC
Organism: Kitasatospora sp. NPDC059803; assembly: GCF_042732255.1. Taxonomy (NCBI): domain Bacteria; kingdom Bacillati; phylum Actinomycetota; class Actinomycetes; order Kitasatosporales; family Streptomycetaceae; genus Kitasatospora; species Kitasatospora sp. NPDC059803. The sequence continues at coordinate 46,370 of NZ_JBHWIJ010000030.1, forward strand.
AACTGGACCAATCCGCGCAAGGTCCGCTGCGACAACGCCGTCCACGAGCCGGGCAAGGGCTCGCCCGGATGCGTCTACGCCGACGTCCGGCCCGACCTGTCCTACTCCCTGACGGACTACGGTGCGGCGGCCGCGACCTACGCCTTCGCACTGAACTACCTGCCCAACATGCCCAAGCAGTTCACGCGACTGAAGGGCGACAGCGAGCCGAACCGCAAGCGCACCTGCGGCGCGCAGAGCACGGTGCCGTTCGCCCAGCTGGACCCGGTCGCGTTCCCGGAGGACAGCTGCGACGAGTTCCCCTTCGCCGGGACGTACCAGGGCGGCACGAACGGCGGGCTGTGCGCCGAGATCGTCCCCCAACTCACCAACGGCAACTGGACGTTCCGTGAGACGACCGGACACCCGGTCACGTACAAGGAGTCGTGCGTGCGGGGCCACGTCCCGCTCCCGGTCAACAAGGCGGCCGGCGGGAAGTACGGCAGCTTCGTCCAGACGCAGCGCCTGATCGACACCGAGGCGTTCACCGTCTCCTGGACGACCTGACGTCCACGGGTCCCGGCCCGAACGACACCGTGGCGGGGGTGGGCGCGGGGGGGGGGCGCGCGCGCGCGGGCGCGCGGCGCCGC